>NZ_JBDQQS010000012.1:0-165389 GCF_039888615.1 Hoeflea sp. CAU 1731
AGGCGAAAGCTCGAACATATGAAGACCTTTGGAAGGCCGTCGGACATGTCTGCAGCCTGTTCACACCGCAAGAATGCTGGAACTACTTCAGATCAACAGGATGCGTTGCATACTAATCGCCCGTTGCTCTAGCCGACTATATCGGTAATGATCCTTGATAAAAGGCGTTGTAAAATCGATCTTGTGGATTCCCATCTACTCCCTCGACACTGCGATTACACGCCACCGCAATTTCAAAAACGTGTAACCCTCAGGTAACCGCGGTCTTCCCAGTGCCCTGGTTGCAAGCATGCGAAAACACGGCTCATACCGCAAAAAACCCCGTCTTTCCGGGCAATTGGAATTTTTGAAAATTGGAGCGGGCGATGAGATTCGAACTCACGACCCCAACCTTGGCAAGGTTGTTACCCTAGATACCGGGCATTCCTGAAGATTACGTAACTGTACTGAATTCGTTTGATATTCGGTACTTTGACGTTTAGTGTGTTACCGGAAATTACCGAAATGGTGACTACATGGTGACTATTTCTACAGGATAGTGCGGGTGACCGAAAATCAGAAGCCAATCAAGCTGACCAAATCCGCAGTGGACAAACTTCCGGTTCGAGAGAAACCTTACTTTGTCTTCGATTCCACGCACAAAGGGTTCTCAGTCAGGGTCAGTCCAACCGGCGCGAAGACTTGGCAGGTGGAGTATCGTCCTTACCCTGGCGGCCGCGGTGTCAAGATGAGGCGTATTGCTCTCGGCTCAAACAAAGCTCTCACACCGGAGCAGGCGCGGGACAAGGCAAAGGCCATACTCGCTGATGTCGCCAAAGGTGGAGATCCTGCTAAAGATCGTGCTGCCAAGCGCAAAGAGCTCACTGTTGCTCAACTGATCGGCCTCTATGAGGAGGAAGGCTGTTATGTGCTACGCGGCATCCGCCAAGGACAACCGATGAAGCCTACGACCAAAGCATATACTTTGGCCAGGCTACGTAATCACGTCGTCCCGATAATTGGCGACTTGCGGATAACCAATGTCGCAGAAGGTGACATCGAAAAGATGGTCCGGATGATCACTGCCGGGAAGACTGCGAAGAATGAGAAGAAGGACGGCAGAGGACGCGTTATCGTCAAAGGTGGTGAAGGCGCGGCGCGTAAGGTTGCCCGCGATCTCTCCGCTGTGTTTACATTCGCAATTCGAAGGAAACTGGTTACCGAGAATCCCTGCAAGAATGCCGCGATCCGCAAGACGGACAATCAAAGAACCAGATACTTGACCATGGCTGAAATCCAGCGTCTTGGCGAAGCTCTCGACACTCTCCAAGAGCAAGGCGTAAATCCAAAGGCGCTCAACATTGCTCGATTGTGGGCGCTGACAGGATGCCGTCGAGATGAGATTGCCGGGCTGAAATGGGATGAAGTCGATTTCGAGCATTCCTGCCTGATGCTCGATGACAGCAAGACTGGACGAAGTGTCCGCCCTCTTGCAGCGTCGGCGCTTGCCCTACTTTCGGAGATCCCGAGAGAGGATGAGTCCCCATACGTGTTTCCGGCTACAACCGGGAACGGACATTTTCAGGGTACGAAACGGGTGTGGCCAAAGGCAATCGAATTGGCAAAGTTGCCTGGCGTCTCGCCTCACACGCTCAGACACACTCTCGGATCATCTGCGATATCTGTAGGCGAGACGATGGCAATGACTGGTGCAATTCTTGGTCACGCCAATCCTCGGTCGACGGCGATCTATGCGCATGTCCAACGCGATCCGGCAGCACAGGCGACAGCGAGAGCGGTGGAGCCGATAGCAGCAGCATTGAAACGTAAGTCGTCGGGTGATGTTGTGCCACTCAAGCGGGAGGCTGAATGAATTGGGAAATTTCACGCCGCGTGTTGATAACTCAACTTTTGCGCCTGAAGAAGGCGAGTTGCCGCCCAAATTCAAGCTTGGAGAACAAAAAAAGACCGCACTGTCTCAGATATTGAGCGCGGACATTCCGGATGCAGCATTCGAAAGCTTGGAAGAGATTTGTAATAATTTTTTGTACTGGAGAATTTTAGAGTGCGGTGCCGATCAACGAAAAAGCAGAGAATCAGCCATCCAAAGGATGCGAGAACTCTGTAAGGATTTTGCAGATCTTGCGCACCGACTCCGAGAACCGGAATCAGATGTTACTTACGATATCGCTGAAAAAATTGGCCCACTATTAAACAAGCAACGCCTCCTTATCGATGGCAATCGGCTTGAGTCCCGCGAAACGAAGTCAAACAAAGTTCAGAAGGGATCGAAAAATCAAAAGCTGCTCCTGCGAGTCGACATCCAACTTCTAGCGAAGATTGCTCAGAATGTGGAAGTCACGATCGAAGAGGTTCAAAAGGAATATGCTAGAGAGGATCAAGCCAGCTTCAAGAAGGGCAAAGGCGATGCCTTCGACATTTGGCTGATGAAGATACGTAGATGGGCAGAGGCAGCAGGCTTAAGGCATAGTGAGAAAAATGCAAAAGGTGAGCCAAGTGATTTCGCTAGGCTTCTAAAAAGATTGAGCGATTTCATTGATCTAGAGTTACCTGAAGGAATGCAGGTACGAGCCCAATCAGCAAGCGCAATTGCAAAGCGTTTCGAAAAAGCGCGTGCCTATCAGAACCGTTCCCCCAAATAATCGCGACAACTGAAAAGTATAAATCGGAATCCGTAAAGACACCGGCGGTGTCAAGTTCCTCGTGCTTACCGCAACTAGCGGCAAACTACGAGGAAACCCATGAGCGAGATTTCAAGCCGTCCGAAATACAGGACAAAACCAACTTCTGATCACTACGGCATCCCAGAGCAAACCTTGAACAACTGGCGCTGCACTGGTGACGGACCCCCCTTCTACAAAGTCGGCCGGATCGTCTTGTACGACTGGTGCGAGGTTGATGATTGGCTGAAAGCCAAGCGTCGCGCCTCAACGAGCGTAGCAGCGTGAGGTGTTTTGATGACATCTCATATGGAAGACCCGGCACCGCAGGGCACTGCGGACCGGGCCGGTAAACTCGAAATTGTTGCAGAGCATTTCGATACCGAAACGAATACCACGTCCAAAGCACTACGTCTAGCAGAAGCTCGTATCCGTGAGCGTTACGGCTTGCCGGGAGTTCGTGCTCGACTGGTTGCCCGCCTCGCGAACCTCGGAGGTGAGCAGTCATGAGGAAGATCACCCGAAAAGAGAGCGGCGACGACTACACACCCGTCATTCATCAACACGGCAAGTACCGCGTCATCGTCTGCCGCGACCACCTTCAATGGATTCTGCAACGCCGTAAAGGCGGCCCAGGAAGTGAATGGCGGGGTATCAGCTACTGCCGGACCAGCGCCTCGCTAATCAGCAAGTGGTCCCGGCTCACGGGAGAAATTGACCCGCCTGCACTGGACTGCCTTCCCTCGCGTATCGAGGGAGGGCTGGCGCGATGACCAGAATCAATCTTGTTGTCACTCAATCCGCCAAGCCCAATTGTTTCAACGTCGACGCTGGAAGGCAGCGTATCGTCACAGAAGCGGCTGATCCTCATCATGAAGCCTGCAAAGCGCTCGTCGCAATGGGGTGCAAGCGTGGCAGCGCCGTTTTCCTCCGATACCTCTCGGGCGAGTACCGCCCTATCGAAACAATGTCCATCCAATGGGGCGCAAGGCATTCTACTTGCGGTCACCTTCCCAAGCGGTACCGAACTGGTCGACAGGGAGGCGCGTCATGAGAGGAGTAATCCGAGACACCCTCCCGCTCACCTATGAGCGTGCCCATGAACGTCTTCGGTATTGTCGGGAAACAGGACGGCTTACATGGAGGTCACATCGCTGCCGTACAGCAATCGGCAAACCTGCCGGGGCTGTCTGCGGCAAATATGTTCAGATCTGCATAGATGGTGAGAACTACAAGGCTCATCGTGTCATCTGGCTAATGGAAAAAGGCAAATGGCCCGAATGTCTTGTCGACCATCGCGACGGCGACGGCATCAACAACCGTTGGCGCAATCTCCGCGCTGCGAACTACAAAGAGAACGCCCGAAACAAGCGCCCAGGGACACGCAACACTACAGGCTATGTCGGCGTATGCCCTGACAAGGCTTCCGGTAAGTTCGAAGCCCATATCGGCGTTGAGGGCCGTACCGTCCATCTTGGTCGGTTCCAATGCATCGAGGATGCTGTTGCCGAACGTTGTCGTGCCGAGCGGCATTATTTCGGCTGCTTCGCTTGGCAGGCGGCGCGGTACAGTGTGGGAGGTGTGCGGTGACTGATAAATGCACCACCATAGACAAGACGGCACTCCAGGACTTCACTTCCCGGAAGCTTGATCTGATCGACGCGATCACCTGCGATGCCGACCTCAGCGACACAGCGAAGCTCGTCGGCATTCGTATTCTTCAGCATGTCAACCACGAAACTGGGCTTGCTAATCCCTCCGAGGAAAGGATCGCAGCTCAGTTGAAGAAATCTCCCGATACAGTGAAACGTGCCGTCAGGGAACTCAAGAAGCATTGGGTGAGCTGCGGTCGACCCGACCGGCAAAGGAGCAATGTTTATCGGTTTCTCAAGAACCGGATCAACCACGTCATCGACGCGACTATCATCCGGGAGGAAGAAGCCAGGGAGCGGTCAATCAGAAAACAAAAGGCTCGCTACGACAGGGCAAAAATGCCCCCTCAGGATTGCGCCGACAGGGCAAATGACGCCGTGTTCGACAGGGCAAATACAACACAGTCCGACAGGGCAAAAATGCCCCCTAAACACCTACATAAGAACTACCTATACGGAACACCTATGGAGTCTCAGCTTATGAAAGAGGTAGTTGTGTTAGGGCAGAGGGCGGTACCTGAACCCTTCAAAGACACTGACACAGATCAGTCAGAAACTGACGATCCCCAAGAGACAAATTCCTACAAAATGATGAGTGGAGGTTCATGACGATGAAGACCGATCAGCTTGATCTGTTCAATCCTGGGCATTCAGCGCAGATCATCCCGTTTCCGAGCGATCGACTGATTGGAAAGGCCAGACACGTGGCGGACGTCATCATATCGAAAAAGTCGGTCTCCGCTGCCAACTCCTACTGGCAGACGTCAGTTCTCAAACATTTCATTGCTCGTCTGGAAGCGCTCGGCTTCAACAAGTTGCGCATAGACAACGAGGTCAGAAGCTTCCATGACGCTGTATGTCGTGAACTGGCTCGGCGCGGTTGGTTCAATCCCGGCAAAGAGCAAAACGGGCCACATGATGCGGCGTGACGAGTTCGCTGTCCTACGAGCGACCGGCGTAAGAGAGGAGAGCCGGTTGCCCGCTATGCATCATGTATTCCGACGAATATTCAATCGGCTGCGAAGCAGTAGAAATAGCCGTTGCCGCCGGTGCTGCGAAGCGCATCGGCACTGCAACCCCGCGAGGCGTGTGCCGAGTTCCAGGACAGGTTTCCGCCGCCATGACGGTCATGGTGACCCACCTGCGCGCTGCCTTCTCCGCTGCTCGTCCAGTTGCCGCATGTATGGTCCTGGTCATCCGGAAAATAGGCAGTTCCGTCTTCCATCGTTCCGGTCAGTATGTCGTGCTCGTTGGTGTCGTCGCCCCGGCCCTTGATGCGGTTGCCGTTCTCGTCCAGCGCCGTCTCGTAGGAGATGGTGTCGTTGTAGAGATGCAGATCGGTGAGATTGGTGGCTATCAGCACGCCCTGGGCATTGTACCAGGGACCCTGGCCGATGCGGCTGCGGGCGCTGATGCCGCGCTTTCCATCTTCCTCCGTGCTGAGATAGGCGCGCCAGGTCCGGTTGCCGGCACCAACGGCTTCGGCAAGCTGCTGACAATGCGCGTCGGCTCCCTCGAGGCCACCAAGATCGCCGCCGTTTCCGAGCCCGACGCTGGTGACGAAAAAACCGATGGAGCGGTCTTCGCTCTGGGCGAAGGCAAGAACCGGCACGCAGGTCACGGCAAACAAGGCAGCAATCGTTCTGGTTTTCATGGTTTCCTCCTTATGGGGCGAGACTTCCGCTAAGTAATACTATTGTCACCCGCAGTTTATCGTCACTTGAACATTTCGTGATAGGCCTTGGCTCGGTCCTGCCGTCTCAAGTTCGGTCAGGGTTTGTTACGGCATTTGCATTTCAATTGAAATCTGCTATACCCAAATAGGAAATTATTCCTGATTCAGTGACGATGACCGTGTTGCTGGTTTGAACGTCACTAACCCGACTTGCTCTGCGAGTTCCGAAGGTGTGTCACCCCGAAAGGGAGCGGACACGCCTTTTTTTTGTGCTTGCAGGTAGACGAACCGAATGGAGGTTTTCATGGAAGGTCTCGATTTCGACAACGGCGAAGCGGTCGCAATCTCGCTGAGCATCATGCCGGAGCAGCTTGAGCGGCTGCAGCACTTTGCTGACCAGGCGAAGGTATCTCTGGCTCGGTTCCTACGGGAAGGTGCGGAATTGCTCGCGGCAGAAATGGCTCAAGTCCATTCAGGCGCAGACGAAGACGGTATTGCGAGGCTTCATTGAACAGGGAAGGCACCATGAACGATCTGACGCCAGAACAACAGGAAGTGATGCGGGCCGTATTGAAGCGCGTGGACGAGGCGATTGAACGCGGTCCGGTCACCTTCAGCGTGACGCTTGAGCCAAAGCTGGCGCTTACCGGCGAACTGATGGCGGAAAAGGTCGGTGTGCCTCTGGAGCAGTTCGTCGCGGAGTGTGTGGATATCGTCTGCCAGATGGAATCGAACTCCGTGAAGAAGGAAGCGGCTGCAGAAGCGATGCGGGAAGCCATCGGCGAAGCGGTACATTGAGGAAAGCAGGAACATGAAGAACCCCTTCAGCACATTCACAAGCGGTCTGGGCGGCGATAGCGGGCGTCTGGTCGATCCATACCTTGCATTGCCCATGGCTGCGGCTCTTATCGGCGGTGGCAGCAACCAGGAGTCGCTCTCCAATGCGATGATGGCGGGCATGTATGGAATGCAGGCGCGCAGGGACAGGAAAGACCAGCAGACGCAGCGCAACCAGACGGTCGACTACCTGAACCGCAACCGTCCTGATTTGGCCGAAGCCTATGCGGCTGGCGTTCCGATGAACGTCATCACTCAGGAACTGTTCAAGAAACCTGATGAGCGCAAGATCATGCAGGACGCATCCGGTCGGCAGCGTTTTGTTGACACGGGTGACTACGTCTTCGGCGATGTCGGTCCTGATCCGAAGCAGGCCGAGAAAGACTTCGAAACGGAGCAGAAACTTCGCAAGGAATATTCTGGACTTGGCACGGTCAAATCCTTCGGGGAGCAGACAGCGGCTTACCAGCGCGTCATCGACAGCGCGCGAAACCCTTCACCGGCAGGTGATCTGGCTCTGATCTTCAACTACATGAAGGTTCTTGATCCTGGCTCAGTTGTCCGTGAGAGCGAGTTCGCCACGGCTGCAGCGTCTGGCGCATTCGGCGACCGCATACAGGCTGCTTACGAGCGGATCAGGACCGGTAAGCGCCTTAGCGAAGAACAGCGCCGCGACTTTGTCCGTGAAGCCGGAGAACTCTTTCAGGGCGCCGCAGGACTCCACGGCAGGACGAACGAATACTACACAGGCGTTGCGGGTCAGTACGGCATAGACCCGACGCGCATTGTCACCCAGCCCCCGAGCATCGGCATCATGGACCCCAACTGGAACATGGACACGATTCTGCCTCTGACGCCAGAAGCAGGATTGCCGGGTATGCCCGGCAGCGATCTCCCGGAAGGCTTCACAGAGGAAGACGTGGATTTCACCATGCGAAAATACGGGATTAGCCGTGAGGAAGTTCTCAGAAGGATGGCCGAATAATGCCGCGTGACATGTTGAAAGATAAACCGCGCAAGCCGCGCGATATGCTTGAAGGCAGGGGCGAACTGAAGCCGGTCGAGAACAGCATCGGCGCTCGCGTCGGCAACTGGCTGTACGACACGGCCAACGCTGTCGGCCTGCCCGCAAGCCGAATGCGTCGAGACCTTCAGGGTGCTGACGACTTCGTTCGTGGCGCGGCTGATGTCGCAACGTTTGGAACGGCGGATGAATTGGCTGCACTCGGAACCTCTGCAACGAGTGATATCAGCTACGATCAGGCATTGAACACCGAACGGCTCAGGGACGCCAACGCAGGCCCAATGCGAACGGCGGGACAGGTCGCCGGTGGTCTGGCTACAGGCGCGCTCATGGCTCCGATATCTCCCTCTGTGCGCATGGCGCAGGGCGGACGGGGATTGTTGCCAGTCTCGATAGCTTCCGGTGCCGAAGGTGCCGCTCTTGGCGCAGGCTATGGGATTGGATCCGGCGAGGGTATCGAAGATCGATCAAAGCAGGGATTTATTGGTGCGGGCACTGGAGCAATCGTTGGCACCGCAACACCAGCAGTCGTCAGCGGCGCAACAAAGCTTGCTCAAAAGGTTGTCAGCCCCAATCATATCCCAGCCGATCGAAAGGCCATGGCGGATATCCTCCGCCGTGAAGGCGTGCAGACGACCGCTGGTCAGCAATCCGGTTCCAAGTCTCTGCGCTTCAAGGAAAGTCATATTGGCGGCGCGAAAGCCGCTGACATCTACGAGAAGCAATTCGAGCAGTTCACGGCCGCTACACTGCGCCGTGCTGGCATAACTGCTAACAGGGCAACGCCGGATGTTCTGGATGCTGGATCTTCCCGGATCGGGCGACTCTTCGATGACCTTGCGGCACGTAATACACTGCGAGCGGACCAGCCACTTGTAAGGGCGCTGCGTGATGCTCGCGCCAACTACAGACTAAGGACCGGCAAGGCCGATATCGTCCCTCTGATCGATGCCAAGCTGAAGGGCATTGCGGACGATATCAGCAGCGGCACTTTGACGGGCGAGAAGTATCAGTCCATCCGCTCGACACTTGGCAAGGAAGCCAGGAGCGCCACCAAGCCAGAAGTCAAAAGGGCGCTGTTCGATATACAGGGCGCGCTCGACGACGCCATGGAGCGCAGCATTCGCCTCTATAATCCTTCCGACGCCCAGAAATGGAACGAGGCCCGCAGGCTCTACAAAAACATGCTGGTTATCGAAGATGCAGCGACACGAGCCGGTGAGACGTCAGCGCTTGGTCTGATCACCCCGTCACAGCTTCGCAGTGCAGTCACCCGTCAGAACAAGTCGGGTTACGCCAAGGGTAAAGGCGACTTTGCAGAGATAGCGAGAGCCGGTGAAGCGCTCATGCGTCCGATGCCAAGTTCCGGCACGGCAGAACGGCTTGGATCATCTCTTGCAACAGCCGGCATTCGTGGCGGTGTAGGCGCTGCGGCTGGAGAAGCAGCGGGCCAGTTCCTTGGCGTACCTGGTGGCGGCTACGCCGGAGGACTTGCGGGCATCGCCCTACCGGCCATGCAAGGCCGCGCCATGATGTCTGGTCCGGGGCAGAAATATCTAACGAACCAGTTGCTCCCGCCGATAGGACCCGGCGCGAATGCAGTCATCAATTCAATGCTGAGAAATTCGGCAATCCCGCAGGTGCCCTAACGGCGCATCCATTCGGGAAGATCAGACCCAAGTAAGGCAAGCGCAGTCCCAAGAAAAGCGGCACCAACCGCAAAACCAAAGGCGAAGGAAACCCACTGAAAAAGGCCGGAGGAAATCCCCAAGATGCCAACCACCGCATACACAACCCAAACCAGTATTAGATACCGGTTACTCCATCTTTTGCCGCCAGTTTCATGGCGGTTGTGTTCAATGGTTTTTGGTTCTTCCGTCATCACCCGAAAGATAGGTTCTGCAGGACGCTTTGTCTATTCGCCTGCACATCATGAGGTTGCAGTTAATGGCTGACATCAATTCAAATCGCAGCTTCAAGGAAGCATACGATGCGGCTCTTGCTGTAGGGCTATCCCCGCGCGAGGCGTTCGAATCCGCTACCCGTTGGTCTCCGCAGTCAAGGAAGACCAGCAGACGGCCAGCCGTTCAATACGCGCTTGGTCCAAAGCGATCGGAGAAACCGTCCAGCAATATCTCGGATCTCGTTGCGGATGCCGCCGCGTCTGTCGATCCTTCGTACAGGACAGTCGTCTTCTCCGGCCAGGAACCGCGCAAGCCGTTCAACTGGATGTCGCGAGCCCAGAAGAACAACTATCGCAAGTATGTCGCGGAAGGCTATTCACCCGAACAGGCGGAGCGCATGGCCAATGCGCACAGCTCGAAAGGACGGCATCCTCTCGGACTGGCCGTTGATGCACGTTTCGAAGACGGAGAAGGCAACGCAATACGGGATCAGGATATCCTGGACGAGATCATCTTCTCGTTTACGCAAGCCACGGACGGCAACATCGGAAGGGGCGGTCCCGGCTATATGGGCTATGGACGCACGCACTTCGATACTGCGCCTCCAAGCCGATATGCGCCCGCCAACTCGTGGGGCAATGACAAAGACCCCGGCTACCAGCTTCAACAGCAACAGGCGCGTGGTCTGCATGACTACGGCATTACAACTGCCGCAGGCGTTCCGACACCCACGCCGCGCGGCGGCAATCAGCTTATGACCAGCCATCCGCCGGATGCAATGGGCATCAATCCCATGCAGCCGACAATGGACGCCTACGCGCAATATGGAGACACCAGAACAGCATCAACCGGCACAGACAGCGGAATGCCGGGTTCCATGCCGCCCATCCCATCGCCGCGACCAACGAATACCGGCAATCCAGTTTTGGAGGGCAACCAGCAATTCGCCGACTGGCAGGCTAACGTCATCCCTCCGATACCGACGCCACGTCCGGAAGTGATCGCAAGCCAGTTGATACAGGACGCCGTAAAGAGCAGCGAACATGAAAGAGCCCGCCGAAGCACACAGGGCGCAACTCCGACGCATACGAACGGCGACACAAGGCAAGATCTGATAGCGAGGGCCGACAAGGGCAGCGAGGAATTCTTCCCGCCCGTACCAATGCCGCCAGTGGCACAATTCAATCCGTTTCAGGGGCTTAACGCCTTTGGAATGAACACCGCATCGAACAGCCATCAGTTTCTCAATGCACTCCTGAAAGGAGGAGCAGGCTTATACTGAGTATGGAAGGAAACAAGAGACAGTCGCCGATGTTTGGAGCCTCAACCGGGACACTGAGGCCGACGCCACCAATCCATACATCTGACAAGCGCTCCGGCGGGCGACCACTTAGTATCTTAAAGTGGCTTAATTTCAATCGGATAGGGCCTTTTAACCCCTGATTTTAACAGTCGATATGATGATCGGATGGAACTGAACAGGAGCCAGTAAAATAGTGGGAAATAGTGCACCAAAGCCACCCGCTGCCGGTAAGGGCAGACCGAAAGGATCTTTGAACAAGACCACAGCGCTCTTGAAAAAGGCAGTGTTGCAGGCTGCGGAAGCCGAAGGTTCAGACGGGAATGGGAAAGAAGGGCTTGTCGGCTATTGTCGTTCTCTTGCGAGAGACCACCCGACCGCATTCACTTCACTGCTTGGAAAAATCATCCCGACGCAGGTGGATGCGAATGTCGCTGTAACGACAGATCCACTCAGGGAATTGCTCGATTACGTACAACAGAACGGCAAGCGGCTAATCGACTTCGATGAGAACGGAGAGATAGTTAAACAAACTGGAAAATAGCCGGACGAGGAAGGGATTCGCCCTTTCCGGTGCATGGCATCATCCAGACCGAGAATTCGCTCCTCGTCCACCTCTGGATTGGAAGCAAGTGCGGTTTCCAACATGGGTGGCGTTAGTCATTGGGAGCGGCCGGCCCGATTCAGATGAAACAAGCCGGCTACTGAAAGTTACTTCATTGAAGAATAAATCTCGCCTTCGGTTTTCATGAAATCGCAGAATGCGTCACCAGGTATCCAGACTGGCGCGAAGCCAAATGTAGTGCCGAACTTTGCGAAAGCCTCGCTGGCGGCCGCCGATCCGACGATCTCAATGGCCTTCTGACGAACCTCCTCCGGTGTGTTGGATGGCAAGAAAACTCCCCGGACCATGCCAATCGTGGCGTCTACTCCGTGATCTTGAAGCGTCGCAACGTTATGTAGTGAGGAGTCGCTGATTTGTCCCAAAGATCCTCCCGCTACCAGTACTCGAGCGAGGCCTTCTTGTACCTCTGACAACATCACTGGAGCGATCAGCACTCCCGCATCGACTTGGTTGGCAAGGATCGCCTTCTTCAATGGTGCGCCACCATTAAATGGAATAATACGCACATCTATCTCGTACTTCTCGACCAATAATTCAGCCAGCACATGATCAGGTGAGGCAAGTGCCGTAACTCCGAGCGACAATTCACCCGGCGCGGCCTGAGCCGCCTCGACGAAATCAGCGAAATCGCCATAGCCTTTGTCAGAGTTTGAGATAATCCAAGTTGGTGTGTCATAGACACCGCCCACGCAAACGTAGTCGTCCAGCGAAAACGGTACGTCACGAAACGCAATTGGGGCGTTAATGTCCGAAGACCCGTTGAGCAGCATTGTATAACCATCAGCTACGGCGTCTTTTACTGCCAACATCCCAGCATTACCCGCACCGCCAGTAATGTTCTCAACGAGTACCGGCTGACCTGCCACGTCTTCCATCGGGCCAGCTAATGCACGCGCAATAGAGTCAGTTCCACCACCCGCACGCCATGGGACGATGATACGGATCGTGTCATCTGGGTATTCGGCCTTTGCCGCCGCAGAGGCGGATAATACCAACGCCGCAGCAAGGGCAAACGACCCGATGATGCTATGTTTCCCGTGTGAAAATTTGAACATGTAATTCTCCTTCTGATTGAATGGACCTTGTCGAGGTCATGTCCATCTACGGTGGTTCGAGGATTGGAGGCTTTCTCCGGGGGAATTAAACACTTAGCTTTCCGTGTCCTTCAGCCGCGGGGTCAATCGTCGAGACTGGAGCGGCAACAATTCGCCCTGCTTTGAAAAGAATATCTTCACGAAACCTTCCGGCTACTAGTTGCACACCCATGGGAGCGCCTGGACGTCCGGTCGCAACTGCGAGCGCTGGCAGCCCGAGTGCGGGAATAGCCGATTGCGTCAACTGTGCTTCGTAGACCCGTTCAAAATCAGCCTCTGTCCCAACATCCAGGTGATCTGGAAATGGCGGCTCGGAGGAGACTGGGCAGAGTACCAGCGGCCATTCTTCTAAAAAAAGCTGCCAAGCGCGCAGGAGCGTGGCGCGCATTCGTAGAGCTTCCTCTGGTCGTGGCGCTCGCTCCGCTACTGCCATAAGGCGTTCAACTATGGTGAGTGCATCAGGATCGTTTTCTGCTTCCAGTTTCGAAAGTCCAGCACTACGGAAACTGTCCATCCAGAGTGATATGTTGACGGCAGCAGCATCACGAAAGGATGGCGGATTAACTTGTGCGACTTCCCAGCCAGCCTTTTCGAGTCGATGCGCCGCTGCCTCAAGCGCAGCTCGAACAGGTGGGGCGACAACCAGCGAGTCCGGCCCGACGCTAAGTGCGACACGTCGGGCGGTAGTCGGCATGGTGTGAGGAACTGGCATCCACCATGGGTCTCGCGCATCCCCGGCGGACATGGCACGGAATCCTAATTCAAGATCATCTATAGTGCGCGCTAGTGGACCCGACACGCCCATGAGTTGGGCACCGATCGTCCGTTCCGGCCCGGACAAATGCGCCGCGGGCACCCGGCCAAGTGTAGGGCGTAAACCATGCACTCCACAGGCATACGCGGGATAGCGAATCGAGCCCGCTATGTCTGTGCCATGACCAACTGCACCGATACCAGTCGCGACGGCCGCAGCTGCACCGCCTGAGGAGCCGCCCGGCGTGTATGCGCTATTATGTGGGTTTCGTGTCGCACCATGCAGAGTATTGCGCGTGAACCAACGCAACGAGAAAGCTGGTGTATTTGTTCTTCCAATTATTATTGCGCCCGAGCGCCGTAGGTTGGCCACTACCGGGCTGTCCTGCTCGGCGATCAGATCAGCCTGCAATCGTAATCCGCTCGTGGTCGGCCGACCAGCGAGATCGACACTGACCTTCACTGTGATTGGCACCCCGGCGAGTGGGCCCCCGTCATCACCCGCAGCGAGTTTGGTATCCAGCGCTTTCGCCTCGGTTAGAGCCGGTCCGGCGAGAGAATCGACCACGGCGTTTACAGTCGGATTAACACTTTCCATCCTCGCGAGCGCATTCTCGACAACCTCACTCGCCGAGACTGCACGAGCGCGCACGAGCGCTGAAATCGCATTCGCCGGCATGCTCCAATAAGGAACCATTTGCATTACCCTTCGATTGTGAGCGCCACTAGATAGGTGTAGGTAGCGGCCCGCCCGCGACGGCGGCTGTTCACAAGCACCAGCCGCCGTCGCATTTTCAGTACGTGGATGCGGATATTGCTTCTCACTCTGCCGACGCTTCAAACGTATCCATTTCCGATCGGATCACGTCGCAGTATTCCGGTCCGCTGACCCATTTCGGCGCCGACCCGAATGTCTCGCCAAACGCTGCAAAGATTTCGCTCTTTGCTGCCGCCTCTACTAGCGCGCTAACCTCCGCCAGCACCTCATTGGACACACCTGCGGGCATCAGCACGCCGCGATAGGACCCAATCTCGAACTCCAGCCCCAGATCCGCAGGTGTCGGTGCATCTCGCACTTCTTCATACCGCACGTTCTCCAGAGACCCGCCGCCCATAATTACTCCGGCCAGTCCGGCTTCCACCTCAGGCAGCATCACCGGAACATAAAATATGCCCGCGTCGACCTGACCTGCCAGCAACGCCTTTTTCATGTTGGCGCCGCCATTGAACGGGATGATCCGTACATCGATGCCGAATTTCTCAGCCACCGCCTTGCCAAGTACCTCGTCGGGCGAATTCAGCGTTGTGACGCCTAACGTCAGTTCGCCGGGCTTGGCTGCGGCTGCTGCGGTATAATCCTCCAGCGTTTCATATCCGGACTCACTGTTCACAACGATCCACAGCGGTGCCGAATATACCCCGCCCACACAGGTAAAATCGTCCAGAGTAAACGGCATCTCCCGAAATACTTGGGAACTCGAGATGTCACTCGATCCGTTCAGCAGCAGGGTATAGCCGTCCGGTGAAGCGTTCACGACCGCCAGATGCCCTGGCACGCGGCCACCGCCGCTAATATTCTCTATGATTACAGTGCCATCGCTTTCGGCTTCTATAGCCTTAGCCAGTGCGCGGGCGATTGAATCCGTCCCCCCACCCGCCTTCCATGGCACGACCATTCGAATCGGCTCAGATGGATAGTCCTGTGCGATGGCCTCGCTGCCAGTTGCGATGAGTGCCGCGATAGAGGCGGTCTTGAGAAAGGTTTTGAAAGTCATTCGCTTACCTCTTTTGGAGTGATGGCCTTTTCGTTGGGAGGATTGCGCCCGGCCTGACGCATCCGTTGTAGTCCCAGCCAGCTTTCACGGATCACCAGAGCGACGATCACGGCGGCCATAACGGCCCTGGGCCAAGAGCCGACGAAAGTCATCCAATCGCCGGCAGAGTAGGCGAGGCCAAGCCTCACATTGTATTCGATGATCGGGCCAAGGATTGCGCCTAACACGATCGTCACTACCGGAAACCCTCGCTTCTCAAGGATGTAACCAACGATTCCACAGGCAATGGCGATATAGACTGGAAAGATGTGGTTGTTTTCAGCAAAAGCACCGATCACAGCGAAGACTAGGACGAAGGGGAAAACCGACGACCGATCACGTCGCAGCAGTGTGATGAACACTCGTACTAACAGCAGTGCCATTATCAGCATAAATATGTTGGCGTAGAGTAGTGAGGCTAGAATGCCATAGACGAAATCGCCCGACGACGACATCAGCGTCACGCCCGGCTGCAGCCCATGCAGGATCATTGCACCCAGCATTACAGCGGTGGATCCGTCACCCGGAATTCCGAGCGTCAGCATCGGGATCATTGTGCCACCGGTGGTTCCGTTGTTCGAGCTTTCCGGCGCAATGATGCCGTCCGGCTCTCCTTTGCCAAATGCCTCGGGATTCTTCGACTGACTACGTACGGTGGCGTAGGCCATCCAGACTGACCCGTCCGATCCGACACCCGGGATCGCGCCGATGAAAATTCCGTACAGACTGCCGATTGTCCATGCCCGCCAGCGCTTCATCAGGTCACGCAAGCCAGGCAGCGACATGCCAACCTTGGTACTGACCAGCGAAGATCCTTTGCCGACCATATCGACGTCTGCCAAAACCACAGCTATGCCAAAGAAACCAACTAACACCGCGGCGAAAGAAATGCCCGAAGCCATGTAGGGGCTACCAAACGTATAACGCTCGATCCCATCCTGAACATCATAACCCACACTGGCGATCAGCAGGCCGATCAGCACGCCCATCAGCCCCCGTACCATCGAGGCACGGGTAAAGGTGGCGACCAGCGTCAGTCCAGCCAGAGCAAGCAGCGCGATGTCGGCCGGCTCAGAATGCAGTGCCAACGAGGCAATCAACGGAACGAACGCGACCGCAATGATCCAGCTAGAAACCCCGCCGATCGCTGAGGCCATCGCGGCGTATCCCAGTGCAAGGCTAGCTTTACCCTGTTGCGCCATTGGATAGCCGTCCAGAACGGTGCAGGCGGCCGCCGGTGTGCCCGGCGTGCGCAGCAGGATGGACGCAAAAGACCCGCCCAGCTTGGTGCCGACATAGATACCCATGATTACGCAGAACGCCGCCAGAGGTGTCATAGAATATGTAATCGGCAACAGTACGATGATCGCCATTGGCGACGAAAGGCCAGGTAGAGCGCCCACCAACAGACCAAGCGTCGTGCCAGCAAGAATCAGAAATAAGTGCCAAGGCGAACTGACGGTGACAAAGGCGCTCAGAAGCTCGGTCATAGCCTCAACCTCCGATCGCGCGCAAAGTGTGCATCAGAATGGGCGTCAGCGGATCCCAAAGGCTGCCGCGCAGCGGCATCCGTAGCAGGTAGGCGAACAATAGCCAAAGCAGAGCGCCGCCAATCAGACTGACAGCAAGGTTTTCCAGCAAGTTGCGACGGCCAAAAAGGAAAAGCAGCGCGAAAAGGAATACCGGCGTCGAGAGAGCAAAGCCCATATATACCAGCGCCTGCGAGTAAAGGATTAGCGCAACCGCTACGCCCAACCGCCGCAGGTTGTGGAGCATCTCGGATTCACTTTGCGGCTCGTCCATCTGGCCATCAGTTGCGGGAGTTGTGGTTTTAGGCGCCTCCCGCCCAGCTACCAGAGTTATCCCAATAGAAAAGACGGCGAGACCGAGCAGCAGGCCGGAGTACAGCAGCGGCAGGCTCCGCCAACTCAAGCCACCCGGCCCTTCAAAGATTGGCGAACCGGTTGGGTTGACGAACAGCAGTCCCCCGACCGCGAAAACAAGGATGCATCCATCCAGTGCAAGCTCTTTGGTCTTTTCGTTCAATGCGACCTCTCCTACGCACCTAAGGCAAGCTCGATGAGCGTTATTGCTTACATTTTTCTTTTTGTCGATTATTTTTTTAATTTCCACTGTTTTTGTCTGTCAAAAATTTTTAGGCAAGATTTGAGATCGGCCCGATTATTGATGAAGAAGTAGAGATTCGAATTTCCAGAATGATGCGCACATAAGAGACACTTGATTCTTACATCTGGGCTTTTCGCCTTATTTTTGGGCAGATTCAGCAGTTGGCACAAGCGAGTTCGACTAGCGGATGCCGTGTGTGCACGACGCACTGAACAAATATTAGGCGGATTCTCTTATTTGTGACTTGCCAATCAACGTTATCTTGGTAATAGATTTTGTCGACAAAAATAATTTGGATTTTTTGGGGCGAGTGGCAGCGTTGTTCTCCGTTTTGTATCCCCCCGAGGGGGTTTGGCAGAGTGCCCGGAGCCGTCGTAAGGAGATAAAAATGGACGAGGTCTTGGAGTCACATAGTGAAGCCTTGCCGACGTTGACAACAGAGGTCGCTGATCGCTTGCGAGAAGAGGTCCTATCAGGTGCGTTTGAACCAGGCACACCACTGCGCGAAGTCGCCTTGGCCAAGCGTTATAACGCCTCACGTCAAACCGTCCGTGAAGCGCTGCGCGCACTGGCTAGCCTTGGCTTGCTAGAATTACATGAACGCCGCGGCGCCCGCATTCCGCAGATCTCCCCAAAGCGCGCCAAGGAAACCTATACCCTTCGCGCTCTGCTCGAATCCCATGCACTGCGCTCCGCCCTGATTGACGGCCGTATCCGCGAGAAGGAAATGACCGCGATAGAAGTTGCTTATGAACGCATGGTCGACTGCGCGAACTGCAACGACATCCCCGCACTGATCGAGGCTGACATGGCGTTTCACTGGGCAATTTGTAAACCCTGCGAAATAGATCTGCTGCTGGATATGCTCAAGCGGCTGCAATCCTCCACCCGCCTGTCGCTTATGCACATGAAGGTCTACGGCACCGATGCCGAGGGTGAGGTGCAGTCCCATGCGCCAATACTTCAGGCGATTCGTAAACGGGACCCTGAAGCAGCCGCTAAGGCGATGAGCAACCACATCTACGCCCATGGTGAACGCCTATTGATCAAGCTCGTCGAACTGAACATGCCCGAAAACGCCAATCGGTAGTGACACAAGCAATCCGGCAGGAGTTAGCACGGCTCCAGCCGTCAGGATTTTCAAACTAAAGACGGGAACTTTCGATGACCGAACTGAAACGCCTCAATTCGCAGGCAGCGCGGGATCTGCAATATGTATTGCACCCTTATACAAATGCCCGTCGTCATGAAGAGGTTGGGCCGACAATTATCGAGCGTGGCAATGGTGTGTATGTCATCGACGATGAGGGCAACCACCTGATCGAAGGACTAGCGGGGCTCTGGAGTGTGGCAGTGGGTTTCAGCGAACCGCGCTTGGTCGAGGCGGCATGCCGACAAATGGAAAAATTGCCCTACAGTCACATATTTTCGCACAAGTCACACAACCCTTGCATCGCGTTATCCGAAAAGTTGGTGCAGATGACGCCAGAAGGACTCGATCACGTATTTTTCACCAATTCCGGTTCCGAAGCGAACGATACGGTGATCAAGCTGGTTCGGTATTACAACAACGCCATTGGACGGCCTGAGAAGAAGAAATTCATCGCTCGACAGCGTGGCTATCACGGGGTGACCGTCGCCTCGGCTAGCCTCACCGGTCTGCCGCTCAATCACGCCGATTTCGATCTGCCAATCGCGGGCGTTCTTCATACCGGTTGTCCGCATTACTATCGCTATGCCGAACCGGGCGAGAGCGAGACCGATTTCGCCGACAGGCTAGCCCGAGATCTGGAAGAGATGATCCTTGAGGAGGGTCCGGAAACGATAGCGGCATTCATAGGTGAACCGTTGATGGCGGCTGGCGGAGTTTACGTGCCTCCGGAAGGATACTGGCAGAAAGTTCAGGCAGTCTGCCGAGAGTACGACGTATTGGTGGTGGCCGACGAGGTGATCACCGGGTTCGGTCGGACCGGACGGATGTTCGGTTCGGAGACCTTTGAGATCCAGCCCGACATCATGGTTCTATCAAAGCAGCTGACCTCCTCCTACATGCCGCTTGCAGCGGTGGTAATCTCGGACCAACTGTATCAGGGCATCGCCGACAACTCCGCTCGTCTCAGCGCGCTGGGGCACGGCTTTACAGGCTCGGGCCATCCAGTTGCGACAGCAGTCGGACTAGAAAATCTCGCTATCATTGAAGAGCGCGACCTTGTGGGTCATGCCGCTCGCATGGCGCCATTGCTACAGGATGGTCTGCGGGCGCTGGTGGATCATCCGTTGGTCGGCGACGTGCGCGGCACGGGACTTATAGCAGCGGTTGAGTTGGTCAAAAACAAGACCACCAAAGCCAATTTTGACCCACCGGGAGCGCTGGGACAGTATGTTTACGACCGTTCCCAGGCACATGGGCTGGTAGTTCGGGCAATCCAGGACAGTATTGCCTTCTGCCCACCACTGATCATCCAAGAGGACCAAATCCGCGAAATGATCACGCGCTTCCTATGTGCGCTGGATGAGGCTGAAACTTGGGTCAGAAGCAATTTGGGCTAAGGCCCGGGCACGATCTTCAGGACTTTGTGAGCGATACGCGCAGGCACAGTTCATTCCGCCCGGCGATTTGAGATTTTTCGAACGGGTGACTAGATCAATACGGAGTACAAAAATGCGCACTATCGCTCCCACCAAGCACGCAACACTCTTGCCGCATCAGGTCGGCAACTACATCGATGGAGTTTGGATCGGGTCGCAATCTGGCGCAAACTTTGCGGTATCTAACCCAGCTACTGGAGAGATTGTGGGGATTGTACCGGATGCCGGCGCGGCAGAAACACGGAATGCCATTGAAGCAGCTGGCTCGGCGCTTTCGAACTGGAGTAGACTGACCGCAAAACAGCGCTCCGATATCCTCCTCGCCTGGTATCACCTGATTCTCGATAATACAGTGGCGCTAGCCGAATTATTGACCGCCGAGAACGGAAAGCCGTTGGCGGAATCTCGCGGCGAGGTGGTCTATGGCGCAAGTTTCGTGCGTTGGTTCGCCGAGGAGGCCAGGCGTGTCTATGGCGATATTATTCCGTCAGATAAAGAGGGCGCGCGCATCTTGGTGTTGCGGCAGCCAATAGGGGTTGTGGCGGCGATCACGCCCTGGAATTTTCCGGTGGCGACGGTTACCCGAAAAATTGCTCCCGGCTTGGCCGCAGGCTGTACCCTAGTAGTCAAACCAGCCGAGCAGACGCCGCTTTCGGCGTTGGCGCTAGCCAAGCTTGCCGAACAAGCGGGTCTGCCACCGGGGGTTCTGAATATCGTCACAGGAAGCGATGCAGCGGCGATCGGTGGAGAGCTTTGCTCAAACAACACCGTGCGAAAACTAACCTTCACCGGCTCAACAGAAGTCGGCAGGATCCTGATGACCCAGTCGGCCCCAAGCATCAAGAAGCTAAGCCTCGAACTGGGCGGCAATGCACCTTTCATCGTTTTTGATGATGCCGATCTAGAAACAGCCGTCGAAGCTGCCATAGGTAGCAAATTCCGAAATGGCGGCCAGACCTGCGTCTGCGCCAACCGGATCTATGCGCAGGACGGTATTCACGACGAATTTGTCCAGGCGCTGTCAGCGCGAATCTCAGAGTTAAAGGTCGGCGACGGCAACCAGGAGACGACCGACATTGGTCCGATGATAGACGCCGAGGTGCTGTCAAAGATCGAGAACCACGTGGCAGACGCACTTGGCAAGGGGGCGTCGGTGGAGGTAGGCGGCGAACGCCATGCGCTCGGCGGCACCTTCTACCAACCAACCCTTATCACTGGCGCCACCGCCGATATGCAGCTCGCCAGAGAAGAAACATTCGGGCCTGTGGCGCCGGTCTTCCGCTTCCGAGAGGAGAAAGATGTGATCCGCATGGCTAATGACACCGAATACGGTCTTGCCGCGTATTTCTGCTCTCGAGACCTCGGCCGGGTTTGGCGCGTAGCAGAAGCGCTCGAATACGGCATGGTTGGGATTAATTCGGGTCTGATTTCGAACGAGATCGCTCCTTTTGGTGGCATCAAACATTCCGGGCTTGGGCGCGAAGGATCAAAGTATGGAATCGAGGAATTTGTCGAGATGAAGTATCTCCATGTAGCTGGGATTTAGCCGCCTCGCTCCTCTTCGAGCGCTTTCCATACAATGTAGCAACAGGGAGAATCCAATTGAGCAAGCCCAACATCGTGTTCATCACCACTGACCAGCACAGGGCTGACTGTTATTCTTTTGCACGCTCAGATATCCGCACGCCGCATATCGACAGCATCGCCGCACGAGGAACCCGGTTCGACCGCTGCTACTGTCCCTCACCAATCTGCCAACCCGCCCGGGCCTCGCTATTGACGGGGGTGCTGCCGCATACTCATGGCGTGCGTGACAACGGAATTGACCTGCCTGATGATATGATCGAGCGAGGCTTTGCCACTCAGGCAGCGAGACAGGGCTATCACACGGCGCTGCTTGGCAAGGCGCATCTATCAACCCAGCATACGTTCGAACGCACTGGTCGCCCCGAGTGCAGATATACGATGGCAGAATACTACGACGGCTGGTTTGGTCCCTATATGGGTTTCGACCATGTTGAGTTGTTCATCGACGGACCAGTGAAATGGCCATACTGGGAACCACCGTTAGGGCTCCATTTTACCCGCTGGCTGCACGAGACCGGGGCTGGAACACAGGTGAGCGCGTTGTACGATCAAGGTGCACGCCCGGCCAGCGGCGCGCAACAGGTCCATACGCCGGAATTGCCGTTGAACTGGCATACCTCTAGCTGGCTTGGCGATCGGGCAACGGATTTCATTACTAATTATGATGAACAAGAACCATTCCTTCTATGGGTTTCCTTTCCTGATCCGCATCATCCGTTCGATCCACCGTCACCCTGGGACAAGATGTATGATCCCGAGGATGTGGACCTTCCGAAACACCGAGATCTCGATGTTGCTCGCAGACCGTGGTGGCACGAAGCCAGCTTAACCAGCACGCCACAGACCAATGAAGAATTCCGCGCCATCCGCGAGAACCTCTCGCGCCAAAGACGCCTGACCGATCGTCAGTTGCGTGACATCACGGCTGCCTATTTCGGAATGATTTCCCTTGTAGATCATTCAGTGGGCAGAATTCTTTCTGCATTGAAAGCTCGAGGCATCGACGAGAACACAATCATCGTGGTCAGCGCCGATCACGGAGAGTATCTCGGCGATCACGGGCTGCTGTTCAAGGGGCCTATGCTATATGACAGCCTGACCCGCGTAGGCTTAATCGCAGCCGGTCCGGGCATAGCAGAGAACAAGGTCGTGAACCAGGTAGTCTCCACCCTCGACATTGCCCCTACCTTCGTCGATTTCGCCGGAGGTGTGCCGCGCGACTATCATGGAGAGTCGCTGAAGCCGGTGCTGAGAACCGGTGAAGCGAAAGCGGACATGCGAAACTTTGCATTTATCGAATGGGGTTTGGGCGCCTCGCGCTGTGGCATTGATCTCGATCTGCAGACAATCGTCACCCAAGATTATCGTTGTACCTTCGAAATGCTATCAAACGAAGGAGAAATGTATGATCTGCGGCAAGATCCATACGAAATGAATAACGTCTTTGACGAGCCCGACCATGCTGATGGACGTGAGAAACTCGATAAATTGCGCAGTGACCGACCCGACGACAAACGCAGCACTCCCCTACAGGCAGCCGGCATGTGTTGATTGGGCCTTAGAAATTACGCTCATTTGTTCACCGACTGAATATTTCGAACCGACCATAGATCGCTAACGAGACTGGTTGTAGCTACTGAAGCTCTATTGCTTCCCGGTGGAACCAACCGGGAGACGGTATCAGTTCAGCCTGTCTGTTGTGGTAGACGCGATGTTCTATGCACCAGGCATGAGCCAAGATAGATCCGAAATCGCTTCTCGTCCTGCTGTATGTTCGAAGGAGGCGGTGTTCTCAGTGTGGGGAGGGATAGTTTTTTGATTAAGTCGGTTGTTTAATGACCGCTATGCGGAGATACTGTTGAAAGACTCGAAAATCGCAGAGCCTCAAATATTCGCTAACAGGGCAAACTGCCAAGAACCGCCGCCATATTGGGTCACCCTAAACCACAGGAGCTCTACCGTCGCGACAAACGACAATTAGCTACCCCCTCGGCCAAATTTCCCGAAACTGTCTCTATAAGGCGAAAATTTTTACACTCTGGGCAAATGGCGAGTTTTTCAACGGAATAAGCTCAGAACAGACCTTCGCTGCATCGCAATCGGCACGCCTGAGAAAACCAAGCGGCGAAAGTCTGCTCTGCCCAAACCGAACATTCCAGACTTCAAGCGTCCGGTACGCCCGCGCGCCGTAACCCTTCGAGAAAACCGTGATGCCGCGAATGAGTTGCGGGCGGCATGCTGTCAATGACACGCTTTATTGTCAGTCCAGGATAACTGCGCATCAACGCAGCAACGGCTTCGTCTGCCTCTTCACGACGGCCAGCATTGGCACAAAAGCTGGCTAAGTCACGATAAGCCCAGGTGACACCAGGCCCGGCTGTCAGTCCAAGCTTTACCAGCCGGATTGCGTTTTCAAACTCTCCGATCTGTCCGCATGCGTAGCCACGTCCAAAGTGAATATTGAAGAGAAAGGGGTCACGCGGGCTCAACTCTTCCGCCCTGTCGAACGCTGCAAGACCAGTTTTCACTTCCTCACGATAGATGTTGTTCCAACCCAGTCGCATCCAGCCCCATGCCGAATTTGGGTCAAGATCAAGCGCCTGCTCCAACAACTGACCGGACCGTTCATGATCGAGTCCGGTCATTCCCAAAGCTGCGGCAATAGCAACAAGAGAGGTTGCGTGATCTCCCGCCAAAAGCAGCGCGGCCTCTGCATCCTCCTGCGCCTTCCGCCGGGAGACAATAGGCGTTTCGCTCCACATGTAGGTTGCCTGCTGAGCATAGGCCCAGGCCCTCAATGCTTGCGAACGGAAATCTCCCTGATCCAAATCCATGGCCGAACTCAACAGCTCGATTGCACGTTCGTTCTCTTCGCGCCGATGTGCCCAGAAATGAGGAAATGCACTCATGTAAAGTTGGTGAGCCCTACGGTCCATAGGTGCCACGGCACGAGCGGCGGCAATCTCGGCGGCTCGAATAGAAGGCGAAACAGCCCCTGCAACGTGCGAAGCGATTCGGTCCTGCAACTCGAAGAGGTCTTCCAGATCATCGTCATAGCGTTGTGACCAGAGGTTGGCGCCGGTTATGGCAGAAGCCAACTGGACCGATAGCCGTACACGCTTTCCAGACCGCCGTATCGCGCCGGTGACCACGTATCTAGCGCCAAGTTCGCGCCCAACCGCACGCACGTCTACAACCCGTCCCTTGAAGCTGAAGGCAGATTGCCGCGCGATAACAGAGATTTCGCCCACTCTGGATAAGGCATTGGTAATTTCATCCACGACCCCGTCAGCGAAGAACTCATTTTCGCTGCCGATCTCGTCGAATGGCATAACTACAACTACTGGCAGAATTTCTGTCGAAGAAACTACCTGTTCGTTTGAACCTTGGCCCAGCACCCACGCTTCGATCGGCTCAGGCAGGTTCTTCACGCGCAGCTCACCAGTGGGTTTCAGCGTTATGTCGAGGCGGTTTTTAACCTGGTCCCGTGCCGTGCGTGACAGGCAAAGCCCACCCACTGGTGAAATAGTCTCGAGCCGCGCTGCAACGTTGACGGCATCGCCGAGAATGTCGTCGTCCACGGCAACGACATCGCCGACATGTATACCCATCCTGAAGCACAACCGCTCGTCTTCGGGACGCTCCGTGTCACGGTCTGCCATGGCATCTTGTATTGCAAGGCCTGCGCGAACGGCTTCGACTGGCGAACTGAACTCCGCCAGAAAACCGTCGCCTATCGTCTTTACGACCCGCCCCCCTGCATTTTCGATCAATGGATCGACAACGTCGGACCAGACAGCGCTCAAACGGGAAACAACGCCTTCTTCGTCTATCGCCATCAGGCGCGAATATGCCGCGAGGTCTGCGGCAACTATGGTTGTCAATCGCCTGATTTTGTGTCCTCCCGGATTCTCGAAAGCAGTCTGCTGGACTGCGGCTTCAAACGCAATACCCAGACTTTTCGCTGTGTCCGCTTAGTCCAGACATTGCGGACGTTGGTCAGCTACGGACCTAGCCGATTCAGAACACCGTTTCCCGCTACAGCGGTAAAGCCAGGATGCGCGTTTGGGCCTTGGCTGGTGCTCTACCCTACCTGAAAAGCGGAACGGCGCTGTGGGATTCGCTTTCGCGGCGAGATTGCCGCCATTCCGCTTTGGTCAGTTCGCATTCGCCATTGAGAGCGCGGGCGAGGGTGCGAAAGTCAGAGCGGTCGCCTGCCCTATCAATACCCTCCGCATGCGTAGGGTTATCCTCTGTCGGTCGCCCGCCTTGGCTGGACGACCCAAGCAACTGCCCAATCCGCGCCTCAAGCCGCCGCTGCGCGAGCTTTTATTACGAAAATTTAATTGATTGCGATCACACAATTCATATATCAATATGGGCATCCTTACCACGGAGGTTACCTATGACTAAAGAAGGCTATAGGGACTAAACAATGGCTGCTTGTCAGCCTGCAGATATCAGTGAAGCCGCGCAGGTCATCGTATGCGCGGCTTCATCGTTTTGGTGGGTTGCTCCGTCAATATTGGCAATATCGGCGTTAAGCGCAGGAGTATTGTCTTGGATCTCCATAAATACAAATCGTGAAATTGCCAGAAAGAGAGCCACGCTCGATCTCATTGAGAGATCTGAATCAACGGAATATTATCAAGAACTATATCGGGCATTCACTGATATTCGAAAAGACAATGGTGGATTTGAACAAATAATATATCCAACTAACCCCGAAGTAATCAAACAAAGACAGATGGTGATAAACTACTTAAATCACTATGAAATAATAGCACTTGGTATATTTGAAGGAATACTAGATGAGAAAGTTTATAAGAGTTATATGCGAAGCACTGTAGTACGAGACTGGCTTGCGGCTGAACCTTTTATACAGCATATACGAACTCCAACACCTGACAGTGGCAGTGAGGTTAGTGCGTTAAAGGCATTCTCAAACTTTGAAACTCTAGCACTCAAATGGTCCCCTGAAGTTCAGATGAAATTGCCATTGGACTGACACTCGACCCAAACGGTCAATATAACGGCACCTTATTCCCCCCGCCTCTTAAGCCTCACCCCCGCACCGCCGCCGTTCTCGGGGATTAGCTCAATCCCTGCGGAATCGAATGCAGCGGCTATCAGGGCGGCGTTGCTTTCCCTAATCGATCCGCCTTTCTCAAACGCAATGATAGCGGCTTTGCTGAACTTGCCGCCGAGGTTACTGATCGCGTCAGATAGATCGGCTTGCGTCCAGCCCAATAAACCTCTTGCAGCCACACACTGTTTATCCGTAATCATAAGACCTCATTTTTTGTAAGGTTACCTATTGACCTTCCTGTGGAGATAACATAACTTTTTATAAGGTTATGACGCCAGAAGCAAGAGGTTCAAGCCAATGTTTAGCACAGAATACGCGTTCGAAGAGATCGGCCTGCAGATTGGCGCTGCTGAGGTAGCACTGTTCTCCGGAACGGCCACGTTGGACAATGACCCTGGCTATGGCGACGGATCTTCCTACGGCTTTACAGTTACTGGCATCACGCTGGACGGGACTGCGCCGCACGACTGGCGCGACAAGCGCTCCATCGACATCCACGCAAAGCATGACGACCCGTTCTGCCGGGCGCTGTTCGCGAAGCTGGCTGAAGCGCTCTGCAACAGCAGCGATGCACGGGACCGGTTCTTTGAGGAATTGGCGGACCATCAGATGGCCGCCTGATAGCGGGCTGATTGGATGCTGCAATATCCAATCAGCCCTTCACCACAACCAGCACAGGAGACTAGCATGGTAACGACGCAATCTAGCACACAGTGCGGCGTTTTGAAGGGTGGAAACGCCGCCGCCATTGCAGGGCAGACTACAGGGCAGGTAACCAACCTTGATCACCTGCCGAATGACTATGCAATGATCGTAAGCGGCGACAGCCTGGAGCCGCATTTTCGGGACGGCGAGAAGCTTGTCTTTTCCCGCACGGAGAGGCCCGAGCAGGGCGATACGGTGATCGTCTGGGTTCGGCCCGAATACGTGGCTCAGAGCTCTCCGCAATCCTTCATCATGCGCATGGTGTTCCCGCCGCATCCGGACGCTCAGTTCGGCGTGAAGCCGCACCCTGACAGCAACGGCGAGTTTGCGGTTGTCTTCGATCTGTTCAAGCCGAACAGCAACCGCGCCTGCACGCTCACAAAGCTGCTTGGCATCCACAAGTGCACCGGGCGGCTTCCGGAGAGCGTCACAGGCAACGCCTGAACCCATTCAATCGAACATCGACTTGCCGCGAGCCGGGAGACTCGTCGGCCAAACCAAACGGGAGAATTATCATGACCAATACGCAAACACTTTCACGACGCAACGTCCTGATCGGAGCATCGATCGCCGCTGTTGCAGCCGGTGCGCCTGCATCGGCTTCAATCCATGTCGGTCCTGACCTGCAGACCTTGCTGACGCTCGAAAAGGAACTCGCTGCGGCATTGGAGCGGAATGACGCCGTAAGCCGGGAACTGGACATTGCCGGTAAGAAAGCAGACTTGGCTGCCGGCCCCAGACCAATGCACCCATGGGATTGGGAGCGATACCACAAGCCGAAGATGCCCGCAGACCTGAAGGAAATTCACAGCGACGTCATTGCCGAGACACCTGTACGGGAGCTCAACTCGAAAGATTTCGATCTACGGCTACCCAAGTCCGTCCGTGAATGGTTTGCTCGCGTCGAGGCGGAGAAGGAACAGGTCCAGAAGGAATGGGATGCCTGGCGCGTCCGCCACGACGAACAGAACCGCATTGTCGGATATGACGAGGACCGCATTTCAGCAGCCTATCAGGATTGCGTGGGCATAGCCCACCGCATGTTCGAAATCCCCGCCAACTCGGCTGAGGGCATGGCCGTCAAGGTTCGCGCCGCCGAGTTGCTTGGCTGGTTCAATGGAGTCGAGCCTGACGAGGAATTCATCGACTCGCTCATCGACGACATCAAACGGCTGGCAGCAGGCGAAACCGGAGGGCTTCAGGCATGACGAGACTGGTCAACCATAGCGAGATGACGCCTGAGGAGATCATCAACTGTTCCCACACGGCCATGGCTTTGGTTCAGCTTTGCGCGAACGGAACGCAAGACATGCAAAGCATCCAAGGTGACCAGACGAGCGACCAGTTGGGCGCAAACCTGTCCCTGGCGTTACATGCGGCATATCACTTCATGGAACGCGTACACGATCATCTGGAAACCAGACAGGCAAGAGACGGGAACGGCGTCATCAAACAGGTCGCCTGAGAAACATTACAGAAGGAAGATGAACGGGGCCGAGCGCCCCGTTTTTTTACTGCCTTTCATTGGATCTATCCGTCGATGTTATTGCAGCGCAATATTTTCTTGAAACAGCCCCCCTCGAACACTAAGTCCGAACTATCCAGATCATTTTTGGGGGTAGCATGGCCGCTGATTTCGAGAGTTGCGAAATGTTCGAAGTTTGGCGGAAAACCCATCTGATGTTCGTCGAAAGGTTGATAATCCGGCTGGCCAGTGATGTTCCCGGATTCAACAGTGAGATGCTGGCGAACGAACTCTACGTGCTTCAGGAAGAAATGCCGGTGAACCATGACGACCCCGAAGTGGCAAAACGGTCCGCAATAGCGCTCGACTTTCTCGGCGACATCACTGGCGCAGTTGAAAGCGGTATCCAGGAATCGCTAGAGCGAAGAAAAGGCTTCTGACAGAGTTCACTCAAGCTTCGTCGGGGTAGCCGGCCCCTTTCCGGTCGTTCAGTCATCATCTTCCGGAAACATCGAGACATGCCGTTTCCATTCCGGTTCGGTCATCAACTGGCCTTCGACCGTAACGTTGTCGCTGAACTTGGAAACATGCTCTGCCATCAGCCGCCTTACAGCTTTGACAGCCTCTTTACGTCCGTTGCATCGCTCGTAGAACTGCCCGACAACCTCGCTAGACCGGTTGCTGTCCCATTGAAGGAGTTCAACCAGCGCATACCAGACTCCCTTTCCACTCCGCCACTGCTGATGAATAGCCAGATGCCTGTCCGCCATTGCCGCAAGCGCTTCATAGAGTTCCGGTGTTTCGGGAAACTTGTCTTCTGCGCGCTCCCTGGCTTCGTAGGCAAACCCTTTCAGGCCGGGCTCTGACAGCATCCCGATATGCTGATCGAACATCCAGAAGTCCGCTGATACCTTTCTCATGCAGCGCTCAGCATCAGCGGTGAACGGTGGGCGTCGAACAGACGTGCCTTTTACAAACTTCAGCCGATCCGACTTCTTCTTCGGCCACAGGTCGGCAATGATGATGTTGATTTCTTTTCGGCCAGGCTCCCATCGATACTTCTCATCCCGCTTTTTTCTCTCCGTATGCGGCTTGAGCTCGACGACCGTTTCGGTGGAGGCGAGAGTATCCATCACCCGAGAAACGTTGCGCATGGAATCCACCAACCCTTTTCGGATCTGTCCGTTCTCGTCAAAGTGCCAAATCTCGCCGGAAGTATCCGAGATGCGAACTGGCTTGCCGTTCTCCCGCTCTAGCAGAACGGAGACTATTCGCTGCGTCGTCAGCGCATACTGCGGTAAGGCGTCGTTATTGTGAACCAGACCCGCCACAAGTCGGTCTGAAAGGCGGAGTGGCGGTTCATCTTCCGGGAAAATGTATACGGGCATAATCAATCTCCTACGGTTGAAATAGGAATATTATCCTATCATCACTGGAGACATTTGCCAGAACGGATTGGGTGGTTTTGCCCGCTATTCAGTTACAGCGTATCGGCGAATTGACATGGACGAGGACCATATTCAGTGCACGCAGCAGCCCTTACACCACAAAAGGTTGAAATATGTGCTCGTCATGTTCTACGGGTCAAGAAAAGGTATCTTGGACGCTGAGTTCGTCGGAAGATGTACAATAATCCGTAGAATTGAAGGGTATCCTCAAAGCAATCTCCGCTATTCCTTCGCCCAGCTTTATATTCCACACTCGTAAAAGCCCCGGTATCCCACGCTGAGCCGCTGGTCCAGTTGGAAGACAAGTTCAGCGTCCGATCGCCAGTCGGCATTCTCTCCAAGAGGCCTGACGGTCATCCTCACACCTTGAGCAGACAGGCTTCCTTGGACACCGTTGCTTTCAAGCGGAATTATTACGCCATTGAGTTTCATGGCTCCGTTAGAGCCATCCTGCGCCGCCCACAAAACGGGATCCGTTTCCGGAGATCGATTGAACCGGCATTTTTCACCGGATGTGACGATTTCAGCAGCTTCCTCAGCGGTGACCGGAGAAGGGTCAAGTGTCGAAATAAGGGTATTGTTCAAAGCGTCTTCGACCGTTCCGACTCGTGCCGGCGGGTCCTCGTAGATGCTGTCAACGACATTCCCGTCGGAGATATCGCCGATCATATAACGCATTTCCGCTATCTCGCGACGTTGGGCAGAAATAATCTCGTCTGCCAGCTTGCGCACCCGTGCATCCGTTATCTGCGCCCTTTCCGATGTCATGACGGCGATGGAATGGTGCGGGATCATGGCCCGCATATAGCTCGGACCCGATATCGTCACCTGACTGCGAACGAGCCAGAGAGACGCCGTGAAGACGATAACTGCGCCAATGAAGATAGCGAAATTCAGCGTCTTGTTTGAATACATGCCCAGCATGAAAGCGAGCATGATGACGGCCATCGTCGCACCCATGAGAAGCGCCATGTACGTGCGGGTTTCGCTGAAAAAGACATGTTCCCATGCATATGTGTTCAAATACATCAGGATGAACATGATGATGGTCGATGTGAGGATCATCAGACCGAAGCGGATGTATGACATTTTGCCGAACCGTTTGATTGCTTGTCTAATGGACAACGGACGCAATCCCGGTATGTTCCGGATCCACGCGGCCTGACCTGGTTAGAATCACCTTTTCCCCTCCCTCAAAAAAAGAAGCCTCTCCTTATAAAATCAGGGGACGATTGGGAGTAGGTTACGATTGCGCCTCGTAGCTCGTGAAAACTGTTCTGGACCCTTGTTCCCCGAAAAGCATGACATCATACGCTTCACGCTCGATCTCCGGTCCCATTCCAGGCGATCCATAAGGCATGCCGGGCACCGCAAGACCAATCCCTTCGGGCTTTTCCTCAACCAGACGCCTGATATCCGCCACGGGAACATGTCCCTCGACGATATAGCCGTCGATCCTCGCTGTATGACAGGAAGCCAGATCCGTCGGCACCTCGAGATCCGCCTTGATTCTGGCGAGATCGGCGGGATGGATTTCTTCGGTTGTGACCTGAAAACCCTCGGCCTCGAGGATTTTCGCCCAGGCGGTGCAACAACCACAGCCCAGTCCTTTCACCACATGTATCGCAGGCCCGGTCGAGGCGATCGCGACAGCAGGCGTTGTAAGGATCGCGGCAATGGTTGATCCGATCAATTTACGTCGTGAGAGTTTCATAAGATTACCTCTTGTTGATTTACATCGCATCTAGTTGGCTTTGCGGAAGTCCTGATGGCACGAAGAACAGGTTTGACCTACGGCCGCGATCTCTTCACGCAAACCGTCCGCGCCGTCGGCACTCGCCGCCTGGTCGGATAGCGCGATCGCCGTGGCGTGCAGTTGCTCGGTCTGCTCCACGAAATCATCCCAGTTCTCCCAGATTGCGGGGAGGGCTTCGCTTGGATGACCAATGGACCCTTCCGGAAACTTTTCCGTCAGCTCCTGCGCATGGGCCGCAATGGCCTGCGCTGCAGCCTGGGCTTTCGCGGCATCGTATTCCTCTTCTCCTCTGATCATCGTGACGATAATTTTCATCTGGTCGGAAATATCTTTCATCATCTCCATCCGCTCCAGCACGACGCCGCTGGCGCCGCTATGCGCAAAAGCCCCCGTGACCGCCAGAAAGCCGAGCAGTCCAGTCAATACTCTGATTTTCATGTTCGATGTCCCTCTATTCCGGTTGTTCTCTGATCTCGACGACCGTCAGCTTTCCTTCGATACGGTCTGCAACGAACTCGATGGCGTCGCCTTCTCCGACAGCGTCAAGCATCGCGTCGTCGGCAGTGAAGAACACCATGGTCATGGCCGGCATATCGAGCGATTTGAGCTCCTCATGCACGATGGTGATATTTTTGCCTTTGGCATCGATTTTCTTGACGACCCCCTTTGTGTAGTCGGCGCTCAGTCCATTTCCTGCAAAAGCGGAAAGGATTACGGCCGACAGAAATGTCGATTTCATGATTTTCATGGTTGCTTCTCCTGGTTTGTTCTCTGATGTTGGTTAGTCCGTATGGCCCGAAGCGTCGGTAATCCGCGTCTTGGCCGACTCCATCCGCGCGTGATCCGGCAATTCTCCGGTCCATTCCCATGCCTGCGTGCCGGGCGGGTTTTCGTACCAGCCGGGGTCGGAATAATCGTTGGCGGAAAGACTCTCACGCACCTTGACCACCGAGAACATGCCGCCCATCTCAAGTGGTCCGAATGGTCCCCACCCGGTCATCATCGGGATGGTATTGTCCGGCAAAGGCATCTGCATCATGCCCATATCCGCCATTCCCGCCGTGCCCATGGACATGTATTCGGGCTGAACCTGCCGGATCTTGGCGGTCAGATCCTGCACGTCGGCGCCGATGAGCGTCGGGACATCGTGACCCATTGCGTTCATGGTGTGGTGAGATTTGTGGCAGTGGATTGCCCAATCCCCCTCATGGACGGCGTCGAACTCGTAGGCGCGCATGGCTCCGACCGGGATATCGATCGTCACTTCCGGCCATCGGGCTTCCGGCCTGACCCATCCTCCATCGGTGCCGGTGACTTCGAAGTCGTAGCCGTGCATGTGGATAGGATGATTTGTCATCGTGAGGTTGCCGGCCCGCACCCGCACGCGATCGTTCTTGGAAACGACCAGAGGATCGATGTCCGGAAATATGCGGCTGTTCCAGCACCACATGTTGAAATCCGTCATGGTCATGATCTTGGGCAGGTAAGAACCGGGTTCGATGTCGAACGCGTTGAGCAGGAAGCAGAAATCCCGATCGACCCGCATAAGGTCCGGATTCTTCGGGTGAACGATTAACATTCCCATCATGCCCATCGCCATCTGCACCATTTCGTCGGCGTGCGGGTGGTACATGAAGGTGCCGCTCTTCAGCAGGTCGAACTCGTAAACATAGGTCTTTCCGGGGGGGATAGCCGGATGGCTCAAGCCTCCCACGCCGTCCATGCCCGACGGCAGGATCATGCCGTGCCAGTGGACGGAGGTATGTTCCGGTAAACGGTTGGTGACGAATATCCGGACCCGGTCTCCCTCGACGGCCTCGATGGTCGGTCCGGTGGATTGGCCGTTATAGCCCCAGAGATTGGCGACCATGCCTTCCGCCAGTTCCCTTTCGACGGGTTCGGCGACGAGATGGAACTCCTTGACGCCGCCATTCATTCGAAAAGGCAGGGTCCAGCCATTCAGAGTGACGACCGGTTGATAATCGGGGCCGCTTTCGGGATGTTGCGGAGGTTGTGTCGCTGCGTTGTCTGCGACCGCTGCCTCGGGCAGCCCCATGTTGGATGTTTTCGCCCAGGCGGTAGTTGAGGCGAAGGCGGCGCTTGCGCCGATGAGTTGACGTCGGTTCATCATCTGCGATTTTCCTTTCAATGTCCGCCGTTGCCGGCGTTGGACACCATTTCCTGGTCATTGCCGTCGTCCGGGGTCAGGCCCGGACCGAAAATAGCCGCATTCATGTTTGCGTCAGCCAGCCAGAATGCTCTCTTGGCGTCGACCGAGAGCAGAACGCTGCCGATTCTCGATCGTGTGTCGGCAAGCAGTTCGAAGGGGCTGCCGATCATTCCGTTGTAGTTGAGAAGCGCCTCTTCCTCGATGAGGACCCGCAGTGGCAGCACGTTCCTGGAATAGTGCCGAGCGATATCGTGCGTGGCGTGATAGGTGGTATAGGCCGACCTTGCCTCTGAGCGTACATTGACGGCCTTTTCGGCCAACCTGTTCGCATCGCGCATGTAGGCCATCTCCGCCTTGCGCAGTCGCGCCTTGCCGCTGTCGAAGATGGGTATGGTGAATTCCAGCTCGACTTGCGGGGTCGTTTTTGTTTTGACCCGTTCGTCTTCCAGCTCGCGCTCCGTTTCGAAGCCGCCGATGACTTCGAGGTCGGTCAAATAACGGGTCGCCTCTGTCAGGCCGTAGGAGAGCGCCGTGGATTCCAGCTGCAACCTGGCCACCTGTAGATCCGCGCGCGAGAGCAGTGCCTTTTGTTCGACGTCGCGTTTGACTGTGACCGACCCGGGGAGGTCCGGAAGCTTGTCCGGAACGAAATATTTGGTGTCGGCGCCCCAGAGACCCATGAGGCGGGTGAGCCTTTCCTTTGCATTCCTTGCAGCAAGCACCGCCTCCGCCTTCTGGCCGGTCAGCTCGGCATAGAAAACGTGCTCCCGAGCCTGCCCCATCTTGTTCAGGGCGCCCGTTTCCCCCAGTTTTTCAGCGAGCTCCGAAGCGGCGTCCGCCGCTTTCAGCGCCTGATTTAGATAGTAGACACGCTCGAAGGCGGACACCGCATCGATCCAGGCGCGACGCGTTTCGTTTGCCAGGCTTAAGGTATCCACCACGGCCTCCATTTGCGTTTGCCGAAACTGTGCTTCCGCTACTGCGACGCGCTTGTTCCGTGTGACGAGTGATACGATGTTTGCTGCGACGACCGCCTCGATGGCCCTGTAGGCGCCAAGTTCAGGACTTCCTATTCCCAGCGTTCCGATTGAGACGACAGGGTTCTCCAGCAGGCTTTGCTGCCAGACCTCCGCGCTCGCCATTCCCAGATCCGCGTAGGACGCCTGGAGGCCGCGATTGTTGTAGAGGGCGACCTGAACCGCGGTCTCTGCGGTAATGGTTTTCCCGTAGACCATGGCGCGGACGACATCAGCGGCCTGCTGTGCCTGCTCGCGGCCCTGTATCCAAACGGTCTGCTTGTCGAGAATCGATACGGATTTGACGGAAACCGCCGCAAAGCCGGCATCGGACTGCGCATAGTCCTCAGTTCCAATCGTGCTGCAGCCGGCCAGCGAAACCAACGCCAACACCGCGATTGACGTACGGCCAATCATGAACCGGCTCCGTCGCCGGAGTTTTCGTTCAGTTGGCGCCACGATCCGGGTTCGACCGGCCGGCGAGGCGTAAATCCCGCCACAACGGAGCTATAGGAAGGATCCGGGATGTGCGCATAGGCGTCATCCGGCGAGATATCCGCCAATACGTCGGCTGGCGGTGTGGACGCGCATCCGGCAAGAAACGCCAGAGCTACGACGAGAGTCAGTTCTTTCATTTAAGCACTCCTGAACAGGTCAGATTGCGCTTGCGATCGGCAAGCGGCCTATCAATCAATGAATCTGTCTGTTCAGGATTTTGGTGGTCGCTGGGGCAATGTCGGACTGGAACTGATCAGAGCCGACTGAGCGCGCTTATCGTAATCATCAGTCATACGATAGGCTTGGAGGGACGGCGCGCCGAACAGCACGGCTCCCGTGCAGAATGTCGAGCAGGCATTGCACATGTCCTGGTCGAGCGGCGCGTCGTCCGGAGACACATCATTGGCCATGGACAGATGGCCGTGGTGCCCAGCAGCATGATCCGCATGGGTCTGCACGGTTTCCAATTCGGACAGCAGCGGAATGATCGCTTCACAAGAGGCGAGGACAGGCGTTGACGGCAACAGGAACACCGTCAGCAGCAATAGGCGGACGATCCTCTGTAATGTTCGCATCTGAACCTTAGTAAAGCACATAAGTGATACACAATGATAAGTGTGTGTTGTGATCAAGGGGTGATCCGTACGATCACGGAATGATGATGTGTTAATGCTTCCATCTACTGGAAGGTCAAGGGCCATCAGACCGAAATTTTATCGGATGTGCGCCAGGGCGCAACACACGCTCACATCTATTTGGATTGGATCCAGGCGAAATATCCCAATCGTATTCTTAGGATCAGACAGCGGGCGAGGATTATTCAGGAGCGGCTTCCATAGATTTGCTTTTTTAAACGGTGACTACATGGTGACTACACGATGCATGACGATATCTGTCCGCAAATGCAGCAGGCCGCAAAGTATCTGATTATAAAGAAGAAATTGGAGCGGGCGATGAGATTCGAACTCACGACCCCAACCTTGGCAAGGTTGTGCTCTACCCCTGAGCTACGCCCGCTTGGCTTCGTCGCGACCGCGTAAAACGCTGCGACCGGGTCACGCCGCAATTTCTTGCGACCGGCGCTATATGGCGCAAGCCTTCGCCAAATGCAACAGGAAAATGAAACATCGCTGCGCTCTGTCGGGTGGTTGCGCTCGGCCGCCGTCGCGCCTATCTACACAGCCGTCAGATCCTTGAGCGGAGGTTAGAAATGTCGGCGGAAGCCAAGCCGAAAACGTCGGACGACCTGTTTGCATATCTCGACAGTCTCGACATCTCCCATCGCACGCTCGAACATGCGCCGGTCTTCACCGTCGCCGAATCGAAGACAGTAAAGATGGAGTTGCCGGGCGGCGACACCAAGAACCTGTTTCTGAAGGACAAAAAGGGCCGCTACTTCCTCGTCACGGCCCTGCAGGACGCCGAAATCGATCTGAAGACGATCCACACGCTGATCGGCGCGAAGGGCCGGGTCTCCTTCGGTAACGCGGACAAGCTCATGGAGTATCTTGGCGTTGTTCCCGGATCGGTGACTGCGTTCGGCGCAATCAACGACGACGCCGGTCAGGTCCAGGTAGTGCTCGACAGTTCGCTGATGGAGCATGACATGATCAACGCGCATCCGCTGAGGAACGACGCGACCACCACGATCGCCCGCGACGACCTCGTGCGTTTTCTCGAATCGACCGGGCACAGTCCGCTTATTGTCGCGGTTTCCTGAAAAAGCTTGCGAAACACGGGCTTCGGGCGGCATAAGAGATCACGAGAACAGCGAGCCGGACAAGCGATCGGACCAATACCGGGAATGCGTATCCCGCCAATTTGATACGACGCGCAACCGGCGACCCGGACATATAGACACCGGAGGACACAATGCAGAATGGTGACAATCCCTATGGCGGCTCGATGGGCGGCCAAATGAGCGGAACGGTGAATTTCGACGCGGACGGCGCCGTGCAGCAGTCGCCTGCGGGCGGAGGCGCCCTGATCAAGGATACGACCACGGCCGCTTTTCGCGATGACGTAATCGGCGAATCGGAAACCCAGCCGGTGCTCGTCGACTTCTGGGCGCCGTGGTGTGGTCCGTGCAAACAGCTTGGCCCGATCATCGAGAAGGTGGTTCAGAGTTTCGGCGGCGCCGTCAAACTCGTCAAGATGAACATCGACGAGCACCCGGCGATTCCCGGACAGATGGGCATCCAGTCCATTCCGGCCGTTGTTGCCTTCGCGGGCGGCAAGCCGGTGGACGCCTTCATGGGCGCCGTGCCGGAAAGCCAGATACGTCAGTTCATCGAGAAGCAAATACAGGAGCATGGCGGCGGCGGAGGGCCAGACCTCGAAGCCATCCTGGAACAGGGCCGCGCGGCGCTGGAAGCTGGCGACGTCAACGCCGCCGCCCAGGTCTTCGGCGCCGTTTTGCAGCAGGAGCCGGAGAACGCCAGGGCGCTCGCCGGCATGATGGAATGCCTGATCGCCACCGGTCAGAAAGACCGCGCGAAGGCCATGCTCGAGGATCTGACGGACGAACAGAAAGAGACGCCGGAAATTGCGGCGATCGTCGCTCGTTTCAAACTGGAAGAGGAAGTGGCGAGCCTTGGCGAGCCGACGGCGCTTCAAGCCCGTCTCGACGCCGACCCGAACGATCATCAGGCGCGTTTCGACATGGCCAAGATCCTTAATATTCAAGGCGAACGCGAACAGGCCGCGGATTTTCTGTTGCATATCATGAAGGTCGATCGCGCCTGGCAGGATGACGGCGCGCGCAAGCAGTTGCTTACTTTCTTCGAGGCGTGGGGGCCGACCGATCCGGCGACGCTCGCCGCCCGGCGCAAACTGTCGTCGCTGATGTTCTCGTGAGGCTCGCCCCGCGCCCCTTGAGAATTGCGCGGTAAGAGCCACATTGTTTTAATATCTTGCGGTCGCCCGGAAAGCCCGGCGCGACCGTCTTGAAGAAAATCCAGAGGATGTATTGCGGGCAGGCAACAGACATTACCGGACGGAAAAGGATCTCCCCGAAACGGTTTCGCTGTTCCCGTTGTCAGGAGCCTTGTTGCTCCCCTGCGGTCAGATGCCACTCAACATATTCGAACCGCGCTACCTTTCCATGATCGACGACGCTCTGGCGAGCGATCGGCTGATTGCGATCATCCAGCCGCGTTTCGATATCGAAGGCGATGTCGATCGCATGGAGCATCCGCCCCTGTGCACAGTCGGCACGATTGGGCGCATAACGTCTTTCACGGAAACCGGAGACGGCCGCTACATCATGTCGTTGATAGGCGTTTGCCGCTTTCGCCTGCTTGAGGAAACAGCGAGCAGGAAAGTCTATCGGCGTGGCCGGATCGCGCCGTTTATTGGCGACCTGGCCGATGACGCTGGCGCAGACGACGTGGATCGCAAGGCTCTGCTCCACACCTTCAAAACCTATCTCGAGGCAAACCAGCTCGAGGCCGATTGGGAAAGCGTTAAGCAGGCGAGCAACACGACGCTGGTCAACACCATGTCGATGATGGCGCCCTACGGACCCGCCGAGAAACAGGCGCTTCTGGAAGCGCCCGATCTGAAGACGCGGGCGGAAACGCTGATCGCCATGACAGAAATCGCGCTCGCGCGCGACGGCGACGACGAAACCCTGTTGCAGTAGGATGAACGAGGCGATGAGCGACGAGGATGATGATCAGGAGATTGATCGCAAGCTTCTCGATATTCTCGTCTGTCCGTTGACCAAGGGACCGCTTCGTTATGACCGCGATGCGGCGGAGCTTGTGTCCGAAAAGGCGAAACTCGCCTATCCCGTGCGAGACGGAATACCAATCATGCTTCCCTCCGAGGCGCGTCAACTCGAGGACGAAAAGTGAACAAGCGCGGCGAATTGCGGCGCAGCCAGTTACTGGCGGCCGCGGCGAACCGCTTCTGGCGCCAGGGGTTCGGCAACACCAGCCTTGCCGACATTGCCTCAGACGCCAACGTGCCGCTCGGCAACGTCTACTACTATTTCAAGACCAAGCAGGATATCGCCGCCGGCGTCGCCGACATTTTTTTCGCGGAAACGGAAACCATGCTTCGGGAGGTGGCCGAGGCGGAAGCCGATCCGCGTCGGCGCGTTCAGGCGCTGATCAGAAGGCTTTCGGAATCCAATCGCAGCCGGGTCAAGCGGGGTTGCCCAATCGCGCTTGCGGCGCGGGACTTCAGTGAGGCGGCGCCCGCCGCGGCAAGGCGCGCCGCGAGCGCCTTTGAATTGCTGATCGGCTTCATCGGACGGGAGTTGCAACGCACCGGCGCGCGGCCGTCCATCGCACTTTCCCGCGCGCGCGAGATCATCGTCGAATGGCAGGGCGGCATCGCGCTGGCCCATGCGCTTGAGGATCCGACGATCCTGGCGGAGGCGATGCGCCGCGCCGAACAGAAGCTGCTCCAGTCGAATTACCAATAGTCAGGCCGCCGCATCAGTCCAGCGTGCGCCGGTATCGCAGCATCGCGATAATCGTGACGACCGTTACGATGATCACGAGCGCTCTCAGGTCCGGAGCGATATCGGTCAGACCGGCGCCCTTCAGCATCACCTTGCGGATAATGCGAATGAAATGGGTGGTGGGAATGATCGTGCCGATCGCCTGCGCCCAGCCGGGCATGGCTGCAAAGGGAAACATGAAGCCCGACAGCAGGATCGACGGCAGCATATAGAAGAACGACATCTGCATGGCCTGCATCTGGCTCTTGGCGATGGTCGAATAGAGGAAGCCCAGCGCCAGGTTGACGAGAATGAACAGGTTCAGCCCGATGAGAAACGGCAGCGCCCGGCCTTCAAAGGGCACGCCGAAGACGAGGAACGCCAGAAAGAAGAAGACGAGCGTCTGCACATAGCCGATCAGAACGTAAGGAATGATCTTGCCGAGCATGACCTCCGGGGCGCGGGCCGGTGTCGCAAGCAGCGTCTCCATGGTGCCACGCTCGCTTTCGCGCACGATGGCGATCGCGGTGATCATTACCATGGTCATCGAAATGATGATCGCGAGCAGACCCGGAACAATGTTGTAGCTGGTCTTTCCGGCCGGATTGTAGCGCTTGTGGGCGATGACGTTAAAGGCTTCGGGTTCCGGTTGAAGATAGCTCAGCGGTCCGATGGCCAGATCCTGAACGGCATTGGCGGCGATCCGGGTCAGGGCGCTGGTGGCCGCGCCCGCAGTCGCCGGGTCCGAGGCGTCGACATCGACCAGCAGCGAAGGCATGCGCCCACGGATGATGTCGCGTTCGAAATTTTCCGGAATGGTGACGACGAAGGCGGCGCGGCCGGATTTCAGCGCATGATCGGCTTCTTCGGCGTTTCCGACTGTGCCCTGGAAATCGAAATAGGTCGAAATCCGCATCGCCGAAATGAAGCTGCGGGTAAACGGTCCGCTTTCATGCATCTCCACGAGCGAAGGCAGGTGACGCGGGTCGGAATTGATCGCATAGCCAAAGAGCAGCAATTGCATGATCGGTATCGCGATCATCATCGCGAACGTCATGCGGTCGCGCCGCATCTGGATGAATTCCTTGTTGAGAATCGCCATGAACCGGCTTGCGGAAAGCGCCATCGACTCAGGCCTCCGCGCCTGCGAAATTGTCGGTGGAGCCAGCCATCAGATGGATGAACACTTCCTCCAGCCCGGCCGGCTGCTCGGTCCATTGCCAGGCGGTGTTTTCAAGAAAGGTTTCGACGGCGCTGCGCAGCGCCTCGCGGTCGGTGCCGGAGACGTGCAGCGCGGAGCCAAAGCGGGCGACCTGCTCCACTCCATCAAGCCCTTTGAGGGTCTGTTCGAGTTCGGCAAGATCCGGACCCTCGACGCGCCAGGTGTGCAGCCCGACCATGTCCGGAATCGCCGTGGCCGGTCCGTCGATCAGCTTTCGTCCGTAGGCGATATAGGCGATGTTGTGACACTGGATCGCCTCGTCCATGTAGTGGGTGGAGACCAGAACCGTCACGCCATGGTCGGAAAGTCGGCGGATCTCGTCCCAGAAGTCGCGACGGGCCTTCGGATCAACGCCGGCGGTCGGTTCGTCGAGCAGCAGCAGGTCCGGCTTGTGCAGCAGGCAGGCAGCCAGCGCAAGTCGTTGTTTCCAGCCGCCGGACAGCTCTCCGGCGAGCTGGCTCGACCGGTTGTGGAGGCCAAGGTCCTTCAGCGCCTCGTCGACCTTTTGGCGGCGGTTCGGGACCTTGTACATGCGCGCCATGAAATCGAGGTTCTCGCGGATCGTCAGATCGGAATAGAGCGAGAATTTCTGCGTCATGTAGCCGACATGTTCCTTGATCATGTCCGACTGTCGAAGGATGTCGTAGCCAAGGCAGCTCCCGGACCCGGCGTCCGGCGTCAGCAAGCCGCACAGCATGCGGATCGTTGTGGTCTTGCCGCTGCCGTTCGGCCCGAGAAAGCCGTAGATCGCGCCTTTTGGAACGGAGATTGCGAAATCATCGACGACCGTCTTGTCGCCGAAACGCTTGCTGAGACCGCTGACCTCTATGACGTTCGGCTCATTGCTCATCGGCCCGCCTGACCTCGATTGGCTGGCCTGGAAGCAGGTCCGTCTGCTGGTCAGGCAGCGCTTCGGCCAGGAAGACAAGCTTGGCGCGCTCGTCGAGACTGTAAATGACGGGTGGAGTGAACTCCGCGGCAGACGACAGATAGGAGATATGCGCCTTGACCGGTTCGCCGCAACCGTCGCAGGAGACTTCCACCGGCATGCCGATCCTGATTGCCGCCCGCTGCGGCTCGGGAACATAAAAGCGGAAGTGAACTTCTCCGGGCGGCAGGATGGAGACGACCGGCGCGCCAGCGGTTACGAATTCGCCTGGAAGAAAATAGGTCTGTTCGACAAAACCCGTCGCAGGCGCTGTGACCGTGCGTTCGCCAAGGTCGATGTCGGCGCGTTCGACAGCGAGCCTCGCCTTGTCCACGGCGCTGCGGACCCTGTCGATTTCAGCCTGTCTTGCCGGCAGGCGCGCCACGTCCAGTTCCGCCATGCGTTGCGCCACGGCGGCGTCCGCCGCATCGCGTTCGGCCTTCCGTCGGTCGAGTTCGCTGGTTGCGACGACGTTGCGTTTCTCCAGTTCACTGGCGCGACGGTATGACGCTTTCGCCAGCTCGAAATCAGCCTTTGCGCTTTTGAGTTGCTTTTCGATGACCGCGATTTCCTCGGGCCGCTTGCCCGTGGTTTCGTCTTCGAGGTTCTTTTGCGCCGCAACCAGCTCGGCTCTCGCCTGAGCAACGGCGTTTTCCTGTTTGTCGCGGTCGAGATGAAAAAGTGTCGCGTCGGCTGTCACTGCGTCGCCGCGCGCTACGGCGAGCGTCTCGAGAACGCCGCTCGCCTGTGCTGCGACATATACGTACTCGCCTTCCACATAGCCGAACCATGCGGCGTTGTCCGCGGCGTCTCCGCCGGGCCAGAGACCTGCAAGGAAGGCGACGATGCCGGCATAGATCTTGTCCATCTCAAGCGCCTTCCGGATTTTTCGAGAGACCGTTCATGAGAATGTCGAGATGGCTTTCGAGAAACGCTTCCATCGTTTCCTCCTGCCGTCTTTCCATTCCGAAAACCTGGACGAGCAGAATGTGTGCGACTAAGGGGCCAATCACGTTTCTGATCGCAAAGCGCGGTTGGACGGGCCTGAAAAACCCTTCGGCGACGCCACGTTCGATCAGCGTTTCCATCGCCAAGACGCCACGGTCGAGCACCTCGCGCCGATAGATTTCCGCGAGCTGCGGAAAAGTTCCGGATTCCTGCAGCACCAGGCGGGGGATCGCCAGGGTGTTCGGATCGGCGATATTGACGATCACCACCGACATCATCGACCGTATGACTTCAACCGGGTCGCCCGTCGATGTCCTGGCCAGCTCAGACACGCGTTCGGCGATTGGCACGATAGCGCGTCGGATCAGCGATTCCAGGATGTCTTCCTTGCTTGCGAAATATCGATAGATCGCGCCCTTCGAAAGGCCGGCCTCGCGCGCGATGTCTTCGACCTTCGTCGCCGCGAAGCCTCGGCTGACGAACTGCGACAGCGCCGCGTCAAGCACCTCGTCGGGCCGATCCTCGGCGCGGCGGCGCCATTTTGGTTCGGGTTCGCTGGGCAAGAACCACTCCATTAAGTAAATGACCAGTCATTTACTTATTATTGGCTACGACGAGAGTCAATGCCGGCCCACAGGCGCGGCCAGGGAAAGACCCTGGGAATGACGTCAGATAGGCTGGCCGCGCAGCAGTCGCGGTCCGTCGCGTCCCGGCAGGCCGGAAGCTTGGCGAATGAACATCGACTTCAGCCCCGGCATGCGGTCGACAAGACCGAGTCCGAGATCGCGAATGGCCCTGACAGGGGCGCGGTCGTTGGAAAACAGCCGGTTCAGCACGTCGCTGGTCACGCCCATGCGGAATGTGTCGAAGCGTCGCCATTGCTGATAACGCTCGAGCACGGCGAGGGACCCGATCTCCAGGCCCAGACGATCCGCCTCGACGACGGTCTCTGCGAGCGCGGCGATATCGCGGAAACCCAGGTTCAGGCCCTGCCCCGCAATAGGATGGATGCCGTGGGCGGCGTCGCCGCACAGCGCAAATTGCGGCCGGACGAATTCGCGCGCGAGCGTCAGGCCAAGCGGATAGGCGCGCCGATCCCCGACGACTTCGATCGCGCCGAGCTTGTGGCCGAAACGCTGTTCGAGTTCGGTTTCGAACACGAGCTCATCCGCCTTGAGAAGTTTTTCCGCTTCCCGTGTGCGTTCGGTCCAAACCAGCGAGGACCGGTTGTCCTTGAGCGGCAGGATGGCGAAGGGCCCCGCCGGCAGGAAATGCTCTTCCGCCCGGCCCCCGTGTGGCCGTTCATGGGCGACCGTCGTCACGATGCCCGACTGGCCGTAGTCGAAATGCACGATCTTGATGCCAGCCTTGTCGCGCAGACCCGACCGAACGCCGTCCGCGGCCACAAGCAGTCTTGCGCGTCGTTTCGCGCCTCTCCCGAGCGTTATGTCCACGTGCGGACCGTTACGGCTAAAATCCTCGACCGTCTCCCCCTGCAGTATCTCAACGCCAAGGTCTATGGCGCGCTGACGCAGCGCTCCGACAAGCGACTTGTTCGGAACCATGTGGGCGAAAGGCTCCCCGGGCTCGACGTCGCCGCCGAAGGTGAGGAAGACCGGCCTTACCGGGTCGCTGGCGCGTGAATCGGTAACCACCATGTCGTTGATCGGCTGCGCGTCGGGAAGAATGGCGTCCCAGATCTGCAGCCGGCTCAGCATGCGGCTCGCGCCGGCGGCGATCGCCGACGCCCGTTGATCCTTCATCCACACGCCTTCAGGCGCCGCGTCGACGAGCGCAATGGCCAGATGCGGCGCCGCGTCCTTGATGGCGACAGCCGCGCCGAGGCCGACATAACCGCCCCCGCCAATGAGAATGTCCAGTGTCGCTTCGGCCATTGTCTCGTATCCCGAATATCCGTCTTCCGATTGCGGGATCGCCGCCATCATGCGATATGCGACCCCTTGTGTCCCCATCATATAGGGGATGCGCAGGAATACGGAAACAGGCAGACTGTCGCGCGCGGATCCCTTCTGCAGTCGACACACCGGAAAGAAACATCATGTCCCAGGCAATGGACGCGCTTCTCGACCTTCTCGATATCGAGCGCATAGAGCACAATCTTTATCGCGGCGTCAGTCCGAAGGATGAATGGCAGCGCGTCTTCGGAGGCCAGGTCATCGCCCAGGCGCTGGTCGCGGCACAGCGCACCGTCGAGGAAGACCGCTTCGTCCACTCTCTGCACGCCTATTTCATGCTGCCCGGCGATCCGTCGGTGCCGATTGTCTACAATGTCGACAGGATCCGCGATGGATCGAGCTTCACGACCCGGCGGGTCGTCGCCATACAGCATGGCGAGGCGATCTTTTCCCTGTCCGCCTCGTTCCAGATCGACGAACCCGGATTCGATCATCAGATCAACATGCCTGATGTGCCGACCCCGGAAGACCTGGTCAGCCTCGATGAACTGAAGCAGAAATTCCTTCACGCTGCTCCGGAGAATGTCCGCCGCTATTGGGAGAGGGAGCGGCCGATCGAAATGTGCCCCCTGTCGCTGACGCATTACGTGTCGGACAAGAAGCTTGATCCGCTGCAGAATATCTGGGTGCGCACCACCGGCGCAGTTCCCGACGATCGCCGTATCAAGGCGGCTGTGCTCGCCTATCTCTCGGACATGACGCTGCTCGACACCTCCCTGTTCGCGCATGGCGTTTCAATCTTCAGCAATCGAATCCAGGCTGCGAGCCTGGATCATGCGATGTGGTTTCACCGGGACTGCATGCTCGACGACTGGCTGCTCTATGCGCAGGACAGTCCCAACGCAATCGGCGCGCGCGGCCTCACGCGAGGCGGCCTCTACAACCGGGACGGTCGTCTGATCGCTTCCGTTGCACAGGAAGGCCTGATTCGACAGCGCCCGCCGCGTCAGTCTTAAGAGTTCTGCATCGGCTGCCTAATTTTTGTGCATATGCTGCACAAGAGTTCAGCGCACTCTTTGGGTGCGTGTGGAATCACATAATTATTACAATCTATTAGGTTTGCCGATTCCGAATTGGCACGATCCTTGAATCGTTTGGTGCATGACAATGATCGCCTGTGGGGTGGTCGTCGTCAGATTGCACCCGCAATCCTGTTGCGTCAAGCGGGATCGAGAGTGCGAAATGAGTACCGGAACCGGCATGCAGTTCAGGCTGCGGATGGAAACCGGACAATTCGTGACCGCCGAAAAACAAGGATGGAATCCGGATGAAGATAATAATGGCAATCATCAAGCCGTTCAAACTGGACGAGGTGCGAGAGGCTCTGACCGAAGTGGGGATTCAGGGGCTGACAGTGACCGAAGTCAAGGGATACGGCCGCCAGAAAGGCCACACGGAAATTTACCGTGGCACCGAATATGCGGTGGCCTTTCTACCCAAACTGAAAATCGAAGTCGCAGTGTCGGCCGAATTGGCGGAAGCGGCTATCGAAGCGATTTCAAGTGCAGCGAAGACCGGACAGATCGGCGACGGAAAGATTTTCGTCTGTGATCTGGAGCAAGTCATGCGTATCCGCACTGGGGAAACCGGCGCGGACGCGCTGTAAGTTGACAGGAGAAAAACACATGAAAATCAAAACCCTCTTGCAGCCAGGCTCAGCGCTGCTGATGCTCGGTGCAATGGCGCTTCCGGCATTTGCGCAGGATACCGCCGCTGCTCCCGAGGTTGCCGTCGCGGCGACCGAGGTTCCGGTCCACACCGTCTATATTCTCAACACATTGCTGTTTGTCGTTTCCGGCTTCCTGGTGATGTGGATGGCGGCTGGCTTTTCCATGCTCGAAGCCGGTCTCGTCCGCTCGAAGAACGTTTCCATGCAGCTCACCAAGAACGTCGCGCTGTTTTCGATCGCGGCGATCATGTACTACCTGATTGGTTATATGCTGATGTATCCGGGCGACGGCTGGACGATCCCCGGCATTCTCGGCGCCTTCGGCGTTGCGACGCTGGAGCCTGTCGGCGTATCGCCAGACGCGGCCGATGCTCTTGATTACGCAAGCACCGGTTCTGACTTCTTCTTTCAGCTGATGTTCTGTGCGACCACGGCGTCCATCGTGTCAGGCACGCTTGCCGAGCGCATGAAGCTCTGGCCGTTCCTGATCTTCACCATTGTCCTGACGGGTATCCTTTATCCGATCCAGGCCTCCTGGAAGTGGGGCGGCGGTTTCCTTGACACCGATTTCGGTTTCCTGGATTTCGCTGGTTCGACGGTTGTGCATTCGGTCGGCGGCTGGGCCGCATTGACAGGCGCTCTGATCCTCGGCGCGCGCAAGGGCAAATATGTCGATGGCCAGGTTCATCCGATGCCGGGCTCCAACATGCCGCTTGCTACGCTTGGAACGTTCATCCTGTGGCTCGGCTGGTTCGGCTTCAATGGCGGCTCCCAGCTCGCCATGGGTTCGGTCGGTGACGTTGCAGACGTTTCGCGCATCTTTGCCAACACCAACACCGCGGCTGCCGGCGGCGCTATTGCTGCGCTGATCCTGACCCAGATCCTCTACAAGAAGGTCGATATCACGATGGTGCTCAACGGCGCTCTTGCAGGTCTCGTTTCGATCACCGCTGAGCCGCTGACGCCGAGCCTTGGCGTAGCCACCATCATCGGCGCCATCGGCGGCGTTATTGTGGTCTTCGCGGTGCCGCTTCTCGACAAGCTGAAGATCGACGACGTCGTTGGCGCCATCCCGGTTCACCTGCTTGCAGGTATCTGGGGCACCTTCGCGGTCGTCTTCACTAATGATGATGCAACCGTCTACGGTCAGGTCGCTTCTATCGTCATCGTCGCTGTCTTCATGATCGTCACCTCCGGTGTCGTCTGGCTCATCCTGAACGGAATCATGGGTCTGCGCGTCAGCGAGGAAGAGGAGATGGACGGTCTCGACAAGAGCGAGATCGGCGTCGAAGCCTATCCGGAATTCACCAAGATCTGATTTCCGGATCACATTCAGAAAACAACGGTCGGGGCTCTTCGGGGCCCCGATTTCTTTTGGTGAAGCCATCCGACATTTAATCAGGCCGTGCGCGTGTTCGAAACGTGGCATGGTTAATGCCGCATTAACTCACCGGCGCTAGACTTGCTCTCAATGACGGCCGCCTGCGCGCGGTCGCGCTCCGTTTGATGTCGAGTTTAGAGACAAGTGATGCAGACCAGCAATCCGATCGTTCTAGGTGGCCAACTCGTTTCAGGTTTCCGGGTGCCGGAGCTCCTGCGCCGACCGATGCGCATGCTTACCGGCGCCCTGGTCGCCTGCCTCCTGGCGCTCGCCGTTGCGGCGCTCGCCACCTGGAATGTCTCCGATCCGAGTCTCAGCTATGCGACCGGAAAGGCGCCCACGAACATCCTCGGATATCCGGGCGCGGTCTTTGCCGACCTGATGATGCAGTTTCTCGGGTTGACGGCGATTGTCTCGCTGCTGCCGCTTGTCATGTGGAGTCTTTATTTCGGCCGAAACTGGTCAATCGACCGCATACCGCAGCGGCTTCTCGCCTGGTTCTGCGGGTCGCTTCTGGCGGCGGGTTTCTTTGCCTGCATGCCGTCGCCTGGTGGCTGGCCCCTGCCGACAGGGCTTGGCGGCGTGTTCGGCGACATGGTTCTCAACCTGCCTGCATTCTTCCTTGGCGACTATCCGTCCGGCATTCTCGCCGCTGTTCTGGCGGTCGCCCTGTTCTTCCCGGCGATCTGGCTTCTGCTCTACGGCGCATTGCTGGTCTCGCGGCCGCTGGCGGTCGACAGGCCAAGATCTGCGCGCCTTGACGCGGAAATCCACGAACGCGACGAAGAAGAGGATGATGACGGCGGCTCGGCCTTCTTCCGCGCTTCCTCCCACTTAATCGGCGCATCCACGCATCTCTTTTTGCTCCTGAGGGCTCAGTTCCGGCGGATCTGCGGCCGTAATGCCGAGCCCTGGAACGGTCACCCGGACGCGCCTTACGATTTCAACGAGGATGATTTCATCCGCCTCAACAATGACGAGCGGATCGAACCGGAATTCTCCATGTTCAGTGATGAACCGCCGTTTGACGACGATCCTTCTCCGTCCCGCGCGGATCAGTGGCGGGCCGCGAATGATCCGGGCCAGCCAGGCGGCGGGGCGCGCCGCGAGCGCGCGAATGAGGATTATGACCCGGTGTCCGACTGGGCTCCGCAGACCGCGCCTGCCCGCAAGGCGTCGGAAGGGCCGTCCCTTGTCTCGCAGATAAAGCGCCCGAAACAGGGAACCCGCGTCAACAAGGAGGCCCAGGCTTCGCTCATCAAGTCCGGCGGTTTCCAGCTTCCGCCGCTGCACCTGCTCGCCGAACCGAAAAGCATCGCCAAGGATCCCAGCCTTTCGCAGGATGCGCTTGAGCAGAACGCCCGCATGCTCGAAGGGGTGCTGGAGGATTTCGGCGTGCGCGGAGAAATAATCCAGGTCCGACCCGGTCCGGTGGTGACGCTCTACGAACTCGAGCCCGCGCCGGGCATCAAGTCTTCGCGCGTCATTGGTCTCGCCGACGATATCGCGCGGTCCATGAGCGCCATCGCGGCCCGTGTCGCCGTGGTGCCGGGACGCAATGCGATCGGTATCGAACTGCCGAACCAGAGCCGCGAAACGGTCTATCTTCAGGAGCTTCTGTCGAGCCGCGATTTCGAGACCTCGAAGGCCAAGCTGGCGCTGTCGCTCGGCAAGACGATCGGCGGCGAGGGCGTGATCGCCGACCTCGCGAAGATGCCGCATCTGCTCGTCGCCGGCACCACCGGTTCCGGTAAATCGGTCGCTATCAACACGATGATCCTTTCGATCGTCTACCGGCTGCCGCCGGAGAAGTGTCGACTGATCATGATCGATCCGAAAATGCTGGAGCTTTCCGTCTATGACGGCATCCCCCATCTCCTCACGCCGGTCGTCACCGATCCCAAGAAGGCGGTCGTCGCGCTGAAATGGACGGTTCGGGAGATGGAGGACCGTTACAAGAAGATGTCCAAGATCGGCGTGCGTAATATCGACGGGTACAACAACCGCGTCGAACAGGCGCTGAAGAAGGGCGAAGCAATCACCCGAACGGTGCAGACCGGATTCGATCGCGATACGGGCGAGGCCGTCTACGAGACAGAGGAATTCGAACTGTCCCCGATACCCTATATCGTCGTCATTATCGACGAGATGGCCGACCTGATGATGGTCGCCGGCAAGGATATCGAGGGCGCCGTGCAGCGTCTGGCGCAGATGGCGCGCGCCGCGGGCATTCACGTGATCATGGCGACGCAGAGACCGTCGGTCGACGTCATTACCGGCACGATCAAGGCGAACTTTCCGACGCGAATATCCTTCCAGGTCACGTCGAAGATCGATTCGCGCACCATTCTCGGCGAAATGGGAGCCGAACAGCTCCTGGGCATGGGCGACATGCTCTACATGGCCGGCGGCGGTCGCATCCAGCGCGTGCACGGGCCGTTCGTCTCGGATAACGAGGTGGAGGACATCGTCGGCTTCCTGAAATCCCAGGGCGTCCCGGAATATCTCGACGCGATCACAGAAGACGACGACGAGGACGGCGGCGAGGGCGGCTCCGGCGGCGCCGGCAACATGGAAGATTCGGACGATCCCTACGATCAGGCGGTCGCCGTGGTGCTGCGCGACGGCAAGGCGTCGACCTCCTATATCCAGCGCCGGCTCGGCATCGGCTACAATCGCGCTGCGTCGCTCATCGAGCGGATGGAGGACGAGGGTGTGATCGGTCCCGCCAATCACGCCGGCAAGCGCGAAATCCTCGTGCCGACGGAAGAAGATAAAATGTAGGACGCCGGTGTTTCGGCGCCCGTTCCCGACTATATAGATGGACAGTCACGCGTCACACTCACGCCGCACTTCCTGTCCAGACGGGTTTGCGGATGTTCCGGCAACGAACCAAACGGATGAATGACATGGTGAAAACCAATCGCCGATTTGCATCGACCCTGAAGATGGCGGCCGCCGCCGGCGTCGTAGCCATCGGCAGCCTGGCGGCCAGCGTCGCCGCGGCGTCCGACGACATCGCCCGCAGCATCGCCGACCATTTCTCCAGCGTGAAGACCATGACCGGGGAATTCGTCCAGTTCGGACCCAAGGGCCAGCAGATAGGCGGAAAGTTCTTTATCGAGCGTCCGGGCAAGCTGCGCTTCAATTATGAAGACCCTTCGCCGGTCCGCGTGATCTCCGACGGCAAGTCGGTGGTCATCGGCAATCGCGAACTCAAGACATGGGACATCTATCCGCTGTCGAAAACCCCGCTCAAGCTGCTGCTTGGCGAGCGGATCGATCTCGGCGGCGCCATGGTCAAGTCCGTCAATGTCGACACGGACCTGACGACGGTTGTTCTCGGCGACCGTTCGATCTTCGGCAATTCGACGATCACCATGATGTTCGACACGGAAACCTACGACCTGCGCCAGTGGACCATCACAGACGCCCAGGGCAAGGATACGACCGTGATGATCTTCGAAGTCCAGACCGGCGTGCAATTCGCCGACAGCGTTTTCGAAGTGCCCTACAACGAGGTCTACGCCTCGCGCGGCGACCGCTGAGCGCCTGAGCGGCGCGTTCTGGCGACGGCCGGTGAATATCTATTAGACAGCCGCCGAATCGCCGGCCGCCGGGGTGGCTCATCCAGATTCTTTGTGGCATGTGCTTGGCTTGAAAAGGCCGACCTGCGGCCGATGAACGACAAGAGATCCGCCGCATGCAATTTTCCCTCGCGACATGGAACATCAATTCGGTCCGGCTGCGCCTGCCGCTGGTAAAGACGCTGCTCGAAACCGAATCGCCCGATATTCTCTGTCTGCAGGAAACCAAGTGTCCCGACGCCAATTTTCCGCTGTCGGAGATCAGGAAGCTCGGTTACGAGCACATCGCCATACACGGGCAGAAGGGCTATCACGGCGTCGCCATAATTTCGAAACTGCCGCTCGAGCTTGTTGACCGGATCGGGTTCTGCGATATCGGCGACACGCGGCATATTTCGGCGATCGTCAATGCGCATGGCCGGCGGATCAGAATTCACAATTTCTATGTTCCGGCCGGCGGCGACGAGCCCGATCCGGAGATCAATCCGAAATTCGCGCACAAGCTGGCTTTCCTGGAGGAGATGAAGCAGCTTCACTCCGAAATGGAACGGGGAGACGGCGTTTCCTCGATTCTCGTCGGCGATCTCAACATCGCTCCGCTGGAAACCGATGTATGGTCGCACAAGCAGCTCTTGCGCGTGGTTTCCCATACGCCGGTCGAGACCGAGGGTCTTTTGCAACTGCAGGAGAGCGGCGGCTGGGTGGACCTCATGCGCCAGCATATTCCGCCGGAAGAAAAGATCTACACCTGGTGGAGCTACCGGGCGAAGGACTGGGCCCTCGCCGACCGCGGACGCAGGCTGGACCATATCTGGTCGTCAGGCGACCTGTCGCCGCAATTGCGGAACATCAGGGTGTTGCGCGATGCGCGCAGCTGGGAGCGCCCGTCGGATCATGTTCCGGTGTTCGCGCATTTCAATATGGCGGGCGTCTGAGGAGCCAGTCGTCTCAGCTCTTGTTGTTGTCGTTGTCGAATTGCGGAGACAGCGCGTTGATGCTGTGCAGCATGGTCGCCAGGTTGGCGTTGATGCGGCGGCGTAGAAGCGTCGCGATTTGAGGATATTCCTCCATCATGCGCCGAAACATCGGGCGGCTGATGCGCAAGGTTTCGCTGTCCTCGAGCGCCAGCGCGGTGAGCTTGCGTTCGGTTGCGGAAATGATGGCGAGTTCGCCGAGCAGATCGCCCGCCATTGCTTCGCCGACCACGCGAGGCTTTCCCTTGCGGTCCTTCTGCGTCAGTTCAAACCGGCCGGCCACGATCACGAAGGCGCTGTCCGCCGCCGTGCCTTCATGAAACAGATAGCGATTCTGCTCGATCGTGCGCCGTTCAGATCCGAAAGCCAACAGCCGAAGCATTTCCTCGGAGAAACCTTCGAACAAAGGAATCTTGGATAGAAACGCAATTTCGGTATTCAGTGCCATGCGTGTCGCTCACCCCCGGTCTCCGGATATACGAGCCGCGGACCGGATTGGCAAACTGATTGCTCGCGATATCGACTCACGGAATGATCTTATAGCCGCCGCTTTCGGTGACAAGAATTTCGGCATTGGAGGGATCGCGTTCGATCTTCTGCCTCAAACGGTACACGTGGGTTTCCAGCGTGTGGGTGGTCACGCCGGAATTGTAACCCCAGACTTCCTCCAGCAATACGTCGCGCGTGACGACTTTTTCGTCGGCGCGGTAGAGGTAGCGGATGATCGCGGACTCCTTTTCAGTCAGGCGAATCTTGCCGCCCTTGTCGTCGATCAGCAGTTTCTGGCTCGGCTTGAAAGTATAGGGGCCGACAGTGAAGGTCGCGTCCTCGCTCTGCTCATGCTGGCGAAGCTGCGCGCGAATGCGGGCAAGCAGAACTGCGAAGCGGAAGGGCTTCGTCACATAGTCGTTCGCCCCGGCTTCGAGGCCAAGGATCGTGTCGGAGTCGGTGTCGTGGCCCGTCAACATGATGATCGGAGCCTTGAATCCGCCCTTGCGCAGGAGCTTGACCGCTTCCCTGCCATCCATGTCGGGCAGGCCGACATCCATGATCAGCAGGTCGATATGGTCGTTGCGGGCCGTCTGGACCGCTTTCGCGGCAGTGGTTTCCTGGCTGATGGAGAACTCTTCATAGAGTGAAAGCTGCTCCACTAGCGTGTTTCTCAGATCGTCGTCATCATCAACGAGAAGAATGGATCTGGCCGTCATTCACTACCTCCAATGCGGTCGCAACCTGCGCCTGGACCGTTACATAGGTTTTGTCTGCTTCCAGAAAAGGACTGCAGAAGCAAAAGCTTCTCTGTATCGCAGCGCAAAAAAGCGGTTACTTACATGGTTTGCAGGCATATTTGTGATCCGAAGGTGCGGAATAGAATCATGATTAACAGTGTAATGACGAATCGCCGCAAACGCCATGGAATAGATACAGTCACGGTTCGCGGCGTTCCGGGAGACGCTCGCAGGGCTCTGGTCAACGTCGGAGGGCGGGTGTTCAGCGCAGCGATCGGCAGGTCGGGCCGCGCCCTGCTCAAACGCGAAGGCGATGGCGCCACGCCTATCGCGCGCATGTCTTTGCTGTATGGTTTCTATCGCGCCGACCGACTGCCAAGACCGCGAAGTCGCCTTGCCATGAAGCCAATCCCGTCGTCACTCGGTTGGTGCGATGATTGCGGCCAAGCTTTGTACAACCGGCCGGTTACGCTACCTTTCGCGGGCGGACATGAGCGCATGTTGCGTGAAGATGGTCTCTACGACATTTGCCTCGTGATGGACTGGAACATACGGCGGCGGAGCAGGAACATGGGCAGCGCCATCTTTTTTCACCTGAAGGCCGAACCGGAGCGCCCGACGGAAGGCTGCATTGCCGTCAGTCTGCGCGACATGATATGGATGCTCGAGCGCGTGCATCGCGGAACGGCCGTCATCGTCATGCCTTGATAGGCCCTAAACCCCAAACCAGCCAATGATCGCGCCCATTGCGACCAGCACCAGCAACCAGTGCAGGCCGTCGATCAGCGTCAGGTCCCAGTTGAAACCCTGGTATCGGTGGTTGACGATCATCGTCATCAATACAAAGCCCAGCCAGATGAAGAAGGCTGACACCACTCCGTTCCACGGCGTCACCTGACCGTCGCCAAGATGGCCGATCACGCCGGCGAGAAAGAACGCCATGACCAGTTCGCTCAGGATGGAGATCGCAAACAGCATGGGCGACATTTTGGCGTCCTTGGGATCGATCCGCGCCGCCTTCATCCACGGTTTGCCGAGAACGCCGTAATAGGCGCCGCCGATCAGAAACGCCGCGATGGTTGCAACCAGAATTGCGAGATAGTTCATGCCGGCGAATATCATGGCGAAACTCCTGATCCATTGTGTGTGCGGCATTTATTATAGACTGCAAGACCGACCGGGCGCCACCAATCAGAAAAATCGCCAGACATTCGTCTTCTTGACGTCCTGATCCTCCAGTTCGCGACTGACGGGGACCGCGTATGTGGCCAGCAGCGTGAGCCTGTCGACCGGACAATAGGCCCGTTTCGGATCGCCGATCAACACGAGCGCGCCACGCGCGGCGAGCGTCGCGAACCAAGACACAAGCTGGTCGGCCATCGCCTTTTCATAGAACACGTCGCCGGCAAGGACCACGTCCCAGCCTCCATCGATTCCAGCGATATCGCCCTTTTGGATATCGAAAGTCACATTGTTGAGCGCGGCGTTGACGGTCATTGCTTCACAGGCCCAGGCGTCGATTTCGCAGGCGGTTACGGTCCTTGCGCCCGCCATTGCGGCCGCGATCGCCACCAGACCCGATCCGCTGGCGAAATCGAGCACTGACAATCCCGCCACGCAGTCGGGATTGTCGAGGATATAGCGCGCCAGGCCCTGGCCGCCGGCCCAGGCGAAGGCCCAGTAGGGCGGCGGCAGACCGGCCGCCTCCAGCTCTTCTTCCGTCTTGTACCAGAGATCGAAGGCTTCGGTAGCGACCTGCAGGGCGATTTCCGGCACATGCGGCGGCCGTACGACCCCGGTGTTGTCGAAAATGAACTGCCGCCGATCCTTCACAATCGCATTTCGCTCCGAGCGCTATTTCGGAGGATTATCCAGCCCGCCCATGCGGCAGACTAACAGATACTCATCTTCCGTCACTGGTTGCACCGAAAGCCGCGTCGATTTCACCAGCGCCATCTCGGCCAGTTTCGGATTGGCCTTGACGTCCTGCAGGGTGACGGGCTTCGGCATGTCGCAGACGGCTTTTATGTCGACGCATTCCCATCGCTCGTCCTCTGTCGTGGAATCGGGATGGATTTCCGCGCAGACCTCAACGACGCCGACCACTTCGAGACCTTCGTTGGAATGGTAAAAAAATCCCTTGTCGCCGATTTTCATGGCGCGCATGTTGTTGCGCGCCTGATAATTGCGGATTCCGTCCCACTCTTCCCCGGCGTCGCCCTTCGCCTTCTGCATGTCCCAGGACCATTTGAAGGGTTCGGATTTGAACAGCCAGTAAGCCATGTTCGTGTCTATGCCTCCGGATTGTTGAAGACCCAGTTGTAGGGTCTGATATCGACGGTTTCGAAAAGCCCGGCCTTTGCGTAGGGGTCGCCATCGGCGATGGTTCTTGCTGTTTCGGCGTCGGCGGCTTCAACGATCACCAGGCTTCCGCAGGGCTTTCCGTCAGGGTCAAGAAAGGGGCCTGCGATTTTCAGGACGCCCTTCTCGTTCAGTTCGTTCAGGTAGGCGACGTGGTCAGGTCGCGTTTCCATTCTCACGTCGAGATGTCCGGCCTTGTCGTTGCAGATCAGGGCGAAAAGCATGATGTCCTCTCTCTCTCTCTATTCGGTTTCGAATGTCAGCGGTCGCGTCATCAGCGCCTCGATAGCCTTGCCGACATCAAGTTCGGAGCGCAGGATGGCGGCGACCGCCGCCGTAATGGGCATGACGATATTCTTGCGCGCTGCGACGCCTGCGGCAATGTTTGCCGTATGGGCGCCCTCGGCGAGCGGTTTTCCCGGTGCAAGCAGCACAGCCGGATCTTCTCCACGACCAATGGCCAGTCCGAACCGCATGTTGCGCGACTGGTGGCTCGTCGCCGTCAGCACCAGATCGCCGAGGCCGGACAGTCCCGCGACCGTTTCCGCCTTTCCGCCATGCGCGGCGGCGAAACGTCCGAGTTCCGCCAAGCCCCTGGCGATCAGCGCTGCCCGCGCCGATTCTCCAAGGCCGTATCCTTCAACAATGCCGCAGGCGATCGCCAGGACGTTCTTCAGCGCGCCGCCGATCTGTACGCCTGCCAGGTCTGTTGACGAATACAGGCGAAACGCCTGTCCTGACAGGGATTCGGCAATGTATTCAGCTTTTTGCGGGTTGTCGCATGCGAGGGTCAGTGCTGTTGGCAACCTGTGGACAATATCCGCGGCAAATGCCGGACCGGAAAGAACGGCGATCGCATGTCCCGTGGTCTCTTCTTTCGTCACGTCGCTCAGCAGCAGACCCGTGTCGGCCTCCAGTCCCTTGGCGCAGACGACAAGATCGGCGTTCGGCGCAAGGTGTGGCGCGTAGGTTTGCAATGCTGAGCGCAGCGACTGCGACGGGACGGCGAGGAGAACCAGGCCGGCGCCGGCAAGGTGCGCCGGATCCGCCGTCGGCTGGACGTTAACCGGAATTTCCGCGTCGTCCGGCAGCGAGGGATGGTTGCGCGTGTTGGCGATCGCCGCGATTTTCTTTGCATCGCGACCGAGCAGCGTCACGCCCGCTCCGCGCCGGGCCACGACGCAGGCCAGCGCGGTTCCGAAGGCTCCGGCCCCGATAACGGCGAGCGATGCTGTCATGCCTTGGCGCCTCTCTTGCCGTGACCAATGACGGTTTCAGACAACGTGTCGAGAGGCCAGCGCGGACGCGGCGCCGTCTCGAGCGAGTCCGCCTCCAGGCCGGCCGCCATCCGCTCGGCGGCGGCCCAGGCGATCATGACCGCATTGTCGGTGCATAGATTCAGCGGCGGCGCGACGAAACCGAAACCGTTTTGTGTGCAAAGGGTTTCAAGCGCGGCGCGAATGGCGGCGTTCGCCGCCACGCCGCCGGCGACGACCAGTTGCGGTGTCCGGCCTGTCGTCCCGACTTCCCGATGAAAGCGATCGAGCGCCCGCCCAACCCTTTCGGTAAGCGTATCGACGATTGCGGTCTGGAACGAGGCGCAGATGTCGTCGATATCTTTTTCGTCCAGCGGCGCATTGCGTTCCGCGGTCTGCCTGACGGCTGTCTTCAGTCCGGAGAAGGAGAAGTCCAGCCGGCTTTCCCCGCGCAACGGCGTTGGCAGGTCAAAGCGGCGCCCGTCGCCTGCGCTGGCGGCTTTTTCCACTGCCGGTCCGCCCGGATAGGGAAGCCCCAGAAGCTTGGCCGTCTTGTCAAACGCTTCGCCCAGCGCATCGTCGATGGTCGTGCCCCAGCGCTGGTAGTCTCCGACGCCGCGCACGAGAACCATCTGTGTGTGTCCTCCGGAGACGAGCAGCAGCAGATACGGAAAGTCGAGATCATCCGTCAGCCGCGCCGTCAGAGCATGGCCTTCCAGATGGTTGATGGCGTAGAGGGGTTTGCGGCTCGTCGCGGCGATTGCCTTGGCGGTCATCAATCCGACAATGAGGCCGCCGATCAAGCCAGGTCCGGAGGTCGCCGCTATCGCATCGAGGTCGCGCAATTCTACGCCGGCGTCGTCAAGCGCCTGGCGAATCAAGCCGTCGAGAACTTCCACATGGGCGCGGGCCGCGATTTCCGGAACCACGCCGCCATAGGCCGCGTGTTCCTCGAGCTGGCTGAATACAACATTGGAAAGTATTGCGCCGCCTTCGGAATCGCGACGCACCACTGCGGCAGCCGTTTCATCGCAGCTCGTCTCGATTCCCAGAATCAGTGTCTTGGCCGGCATGGTCGCGATATTTGCAGTTGTCGGAGTTCGGCGTTACCAGTGCTTCTGGTAATTGTGGAAAATCATATATGCAAACAAAACCTTTGCGCATCGGCACCAGAGGCAGCCCGCTCGCCCTTGCCCAGGCCCATGAGACGAGAGACCGCCTGATGGCGGCTCACGGTCTTTCGGAAGACGCATTCGCCATCGAGGTCATATCGACCCAGGGCGACAGGGTGACCGACCGGCCGCTTTCCGAAATCGGCGGAAAGGGATTGTTCACCGAGGAAATCGAGGCGCGGCTTTCCGTTGGGTCCATCGATATCGCCGTGCATTCCTCTAAGGACATGCCGACCGTGCTTCCGGACGGCCTGGACCTGACCGCCTTTTTGCCGCGCGAAGACGTCCGCGACGCCTTCATAGGCCGATCGGCGGGCGCGATCCGCGATCTTCCGCGCGGCTCCACGATCGGCTCGTCCTCACTGCGTCGGCAGGCGCTCGTTCGGCATTTGCGGCCGGACATCAACGTCATTCCGTTTCGTGGCAATGTTCAGACGCGATTGCGCAAGCTGGAGGAAGGTCAGGTTGACGGCACGCTGCTTGCCTGCGCCGGGCTGAAACGGCTCGGCATGGAGCACGTCGCCACCGACGTCATGGAGAGCGATGATTTTCTGCCGGCGCTCGGTCAGGGCGCAATATGCATCGAAAGCCGGAGCGACGACGCGGCGACGCTGAAGCTTCTTGCCGCGATCAACCATAGCGATACGCAGGTCGAACTCCTGTGCGAACGCGCCTTTCTAGCTGCTCTGGACGGTTCCTGCCGGACCCCGATCGCCGGGCTTGCGCGCGTCAACGGGCAAGTTTTGAATTTTCGCGGCATGGTGCTGTCGCCAGACGGGCAGTCGCGTCACGATGCTTCTGTCGAAGGATCGGTCGCGGATGCGCAAGCCCTGGGCCGGGACGCCGGAGAGCGGATTCGCAAAGAGGCTGGATCCGGCTTTTTCGCCGATTGGGGATGAGGTTGTGCGGGTTCTGATAACGCGTCCGGAGCCTGGCGCCGCGAGGACCGCTGACCGGCTGCGTTCGATTGGCCATGAGCCGGTCATGCTGCCGCTGACCAGTACCGTCGGACGTTGGGACGATATTCGTTGCCTTGACGCGCAGGAGGTGGGCGCCTTTGCGGCGACCAGCGGCGCCGCGATCCGTAACTGGCGGGAAGTTGGCATTGCGCCAGACAAGTTGCAGACGCCGTTCTACGCCGTGGGAACCGCGACCGGAAAGGCCGCTCTCCAGGCCGGGTTCAGCGCTGTCCATGCGGGATCCACCGACGCCGCCGCCCTGGCGTCCACCATCGTTGCGGATTATCGCAGCGGGCGCCTGCCTGTTACGCAGTTGCAGCCGCTCGTCTATCTGGCGGGTGCAACTCGAAAAAACACGTTTGAGGCAGGTCTTGCCGCGGCGTCAGTACCGTTTCAGACCGTTGAAATCTATGAAATCGTGAAAGTAAGTCATTCAACTGACTATTTGCGACGCGTATTCGTCGACAATCCTGTTGACGCGGTTTTGTTCTACTCCGGGGTGGCCGCATCCTGCTTCTTCGATGTAACGATGGGCGAGAAAATTGATAAGGCTTTGAATAACATATGTTATCTTTGCATAGGATCGTCCATTCTCGCCGCAATTCCCGAAGAATTCACCGCGCAATCCGCTGTCGCGGATCAACCGGACGAACCCTCTCTGTTTGAGCTCCTGGAGCGCATTGCTCAGGATAAAATCTGATTTCGACCCAAAACGGCTTTCCCACTTCATTGCGCCGTTTTAGCTTCTGATACAGGTTTAAGACGCGCCAGATTCTCCGGGCGCGGTGTCCAGGCGTCATCTTCCAGGAAAGAATCCCAAATGGCACAAAGCAGCAAACCCAGGCATTCGAAAACGACGAAGAAGCCCGTCACGATCGATCTCGAACCTGAGTCGGTGAAATCCGGGGAGACCATCTCCTCCTCGAAAGCCCCCTCTACAGCGACGACCGGCGCAGGCGCTCAATCCGCCTCGACCAGTGCGAAATCGGCCGCCGCCGCGTCGTCATCGACAGCGGGGGCTACGAAGGCGGAAGCTGAAAAACCGGAAACCGGCGCGACGAAAGCTGCCGACGACAAGCCGGAATCAAAGCCTGCAAGCGCCACGAAAGACGACGCCAAACCCACGGCGGCTGCGTCTGAAAGCAAGGCGGGCGCATCAGGTTCGGCGCGCCCGACGCAGGATGCAACGCCGCGCTCTGCCCCGACTGGACCGAAAATAGGCGCCTCGGCGTCGTCCGGTTCATCCGCGAGGTCCTCCGCCGCCTCATCCGGCGCGCCTCCGTCAAGTGATGCGACGCCGGCCAGGAAGGAAAAATCCGGCGGTTCGGGCGCGCTCCTCGCCGGGCTCATTGGCGGGCTTGTGGTTCTCGTACTCGGCGGCGCGCTGATCTGGTCCGGCGTCCTTTCGGGCGGTGGTTCGCCGACTGGCGCCGCCGGTTCGGATCTGGAGGATATGCGCAAGGCGATTTCCGATTTCGAGGATCAGGCGAATTCTCAGATTTCCGGACTCGCCAAATCAGTGGAAGACCGGATCGCTTCGCTGCAGCAAACCACCGCCGCCCCGTCGACCGACAATAGCGACCAGCTCCAGGCGCTGCAGAAACAGATCGCCGATCTGTCCTCGCGCATCGAGAGTCTGGGAACCGGTGACGCCGACACCGGCTTGAAGACACAGATCAGCGCCCTTGCAAGCGCGCAGAAGCAGTTGCAATCAACGATGCAGCAGGTGCAAAGCCAGGCGTCGGCTCTCGCCAGCAAGATCAGCGCGCTGGAAACATCACAGAGCCAGGCGTCTGCGGCGCTGGAAACGCGACTGGCTGCTGTCGAAAAGACGCTTTCGGGACCGCGCGAGGACATCAAGGTCGCTCGCGCGCTGACGGCCGCCAATCTCAAGTCGGCGATCGATCGAGGCGGCCCGTTCATGGCTGAGCTCGAAGCTTTTGCAAGCGTCGAGGGCACAAGTCCGTCGGTTGACCAGTTGCGGCCGCTGGCGGCCAGCGGCGTTCCGACACGGTCGCAGCTCCTGTCGGAGTTTTCTTCCGATGCAAGCCGCATCATCGATGCGGCCAACGGCGCCCCGAAAGATCAGAATGTCTGGAACCGTCTGCTCGACAGCGCCTCCTCGGTCGTCACCGTGCGTCCCGTAGGGGAAGTCGCCGGCGACACGCCGGAGGCCATCGTCGCGCGTGTCGAGAACCGCCTGAAGAATGGCGACCTGATGGGCGCCGAGAATGAGTGGAACACGTTGCCGCAAGGGTCAAAAGACGCGTCCGCCGCCTTCGCGCGGGATCTGAAGGCGCGTATCGAGGCCAACCAGCTCGTCTCGACGATGCTGTCGGGCGCATTGCCGGCCGCGTCACCGCCGCCTGCGGCGTCGACAACCAGCGAAACCGGCGCGGCAGCCGCGGACGCCGCTGCTCCATCCACGGCGACCGATACGGACGCCGCAAGCACGGAAGGCACGAACTGAGATGATCCGTCTGCTCTTCTACGTACTCGTCGTCCTGCTTCTTGGACTGGGCTTTGCATGGCTTGCCGATCGACCCGGCGATCTGGTCATTACCTGGCAGGACCGCCAGATCGAAATGTCGCTGATGGCGGCGGCGACAGCGGTCGCGGTTCTCATCGGCGCTATCCTGCTTGTCTGGTGGCTTGTCCACGCCATTCTCGTTTCGCCCCAAACGGTCAGCCGCTATTTTCGGGCCCGCAAGCGGGACAGGGGATATCAGGCGCTGTCGACCGGGCTGATCGCAGCCGGCGCGGGCGACGGGGTCGCCGCGCGCAAGATGACGAAACGAACCCAGGGCCTGCTAAGCGCGGACCAGGAACCTCTGATCCATCTCCTCGACGCCCAGACCGCCCTGATCGAAGGCAGGAGCGAGGATGCGCGCGCCAAGTTCGAGGCGATGGCCGAGGATCCGGAAACCAGGGAGCTGGGCCTGCGCGGTCTTTATATCGAAGCCCGCAAGGCAGGCGCCAACGAGGCCGCCCGGCACTATGCGGAAAAAGCCGCCGAGTCGGCTCCGCAGCTACCCTGGGCGGCCGAAGCGACGCTCGCTTACCGCTCGGCGGAGGGCAATTGGGATGATGCGATAAGGCTGCTCGAGAAGCAGCGTCTTGGCCGGGTTATCGACAAGGCGCAGTCCGACCGCAAGAAGGCTGTGCTTTTGACGGCGCGCGCCCATGACCGTCTCGAAGGCGGAGATGTTGCGGGGGCCCGCACCGACGGGCTGGAGGCGAACCGGCTTGCGCCCGAGTTCGTTCCGGCGGCGATCATCGCCGCCCGGGCGCTGTTCCGCGAGGACAATCTGCGCAAGGGATCATCGATCCTGGAGAAATTGTGGAAGAAATCCCCGCATCCGGAGATCGCCGAAACCTACGTGCGAGCCCGTCCGGGCGATTCGACGCATGATCGGCTCAAGCGGGCGCAGAAGCTTGAGAGCATCAAGCGCAACAACGCCGAATCGCTCTACATAGTAGCGAAGGCAGCGCTCGACGCCCATGAACTGAAGCTGGCGCGCGACATGGCCGAGGCGGCGATCCGGATCAAGGCCCGCGAAAGCACCTATCTGCTGCTCGCCGATATCGAGGAAGCAGATACGGGCGATCAGGGTCGCGTCCGCCACTGGCTGGCGCAGGCGGTGCGTGCGCCGCGCGACGAAGCCTGGACGGCTGACGGCTATGTCGCCGAAGAATGGGCGGCGGTTTCGCCGGTGACCGGCAGGCTGGATGCTTTCGAGTGGAGGGTGCCGGTCGAGCAGCTTGCCGAACCGATCGAGCACGCGGAGATGGTTCGCGGCGACGCGGAGCGGGCGATCGCCAGCCTGCCGCCCGTTGCAGTTCCGGAAACGAAGGAAACCGTAGTCGTCGCCGATTCGGATCCTGTGATCGAGCATGTCGAGGTTGAAGCGCCTGTTAGGGATAATGCGGTTGCGGCGGAACCGGTCATCGTTGAACCGGAAAAAGCGGCGGTCGTCGAACCGGAAAAGGGACCGGACGAGCCGACTGAGCCTGAGCCGGAGCCGGCAACTCCGGAGTCCGTAGCCGAAAAGCAGAAAGAGCCGGAGCCTGAACCGCCTGCAGCGGAAAAACCTGCGTCCGAGGCGGATGTCGATGTAAAAACCGAAACTGCACCCACGCCCGCGTCCGCGCCGGATCCGGAACCGGTCAAGCCGGAAAAAGCCGCCGGCGAAGCAAATGCCGAAGCGAAAACAACCAAGCGCGAGCAGAAGGCGCTCGACGGTGAAGCCGCTGTGATGGAGGCGGTCGACGGCGGCAGCACGCATATCGTCACGGACGCCGTCGGAAAGCGAACCGACAGAGAGCGGGAATCGGCGTTCCTGTCCAAACCCCCGGATGATCCCGGGGTTGACGAGACACAGGAAGACGAGGAGCCGAAATCACGGTTTCGCTTGTTTTGACTTCACTTTTTGCAATAGTCTGACCTGGGCGGGCGACGTTCCCGGAAAATATTTCGGGATGCGCCGGTTGGCGGGCGCAAGCAAGGTTCAATACACCGATCCAAGGCAGGGTGATGTTCGACAAGTTGGGAAAATTTCTGCAGAGTCTGGCTGGCGATGAAGAAAAGCCGGAATTCACCCGCGACGACCCTCGCGTGGCTGCGACGGCGCTGTTCTTTCACGTGATCGACGCCGATGGCGTGATCGAGGCGAGCGAACGCGACAAGATCGCGCAATTGGTGCAGAAGTCCTATTCGCTGGATGAACGGCAGCTGGCGCAACTTCTCGATGTGGGAGAGCAGGCCGAGGACGAATCGATTGATTTCTATGCCTTCACGAGTGTCCTGAAACGTTCGCTCGACGCCGAGCAGCGGGTTCAGTTCATCGAGCTTCTCTGGGAACTTGTCTATGCGGACGGCGTCAAGCACGAACTGGAGGAAAGCGTGGTCGGACGCGTCGCAGAACTGTTGGGCGTATCCGACAGGGACCGCGTGATCATGCGGCAACAGGCCGAAACCAGGACCGACACGGAAGACGATGGCTGACGCGCCGGGCACACGCAATGATCTTCAGCCAATACTTGTCATACTCCACCAGGCTCACTCCAGCCCGGGTCGGGTCGGGCAAATGCTGCACAAGGCCGGATTTCCTCTGGAAACAAGACGGCCTGCTCTGGGCGACGCTCTGCCGGATACGCTCGATGGCTATGCCGGCGCTGTGACGTTTGGCGGACCGATGAGCGCCAATGACGAAGACGAGTTCATTCGCCGCGAGATCGACTAGCATGCAGTCCCGCTGAAAGAAGACAAGCGCTATCTCGGCATCTGTCTCGGCGCCCAGCTGCTTGTACGCCATCTCGGCGGGAAGGTTGCAAGCCACGAGGACGGGTCTGGCGGAGATCGGCTGGTATCCACTGGAAGCGACTGAAGCCGGAAGGGATCTGATGGACTGGCCGCAGATGGTCTATCAGTTTCATCGCGAGGGGTTCAGTGTGCCGCACGGTGCGAAATTGCTGGTGACGGCGCGCGACTATCCCAATCAGGCTCTGCGTTACGGCCGCAACGCCTGGGGCATCCAGTTCCATTCGGAACTCACCCAGGCGATGATGCATCGCTGGGTGGTGCGCGCCGAAAACCGCTTTGTGCTGCCGAACGCCCAGCAAGGTCGCGAGCACCTCAATGGCCGGCTTCTCTACGACACGCATTTGCGGCAATGGCTGGGGCATTTCCTGGAAATCGTTGTCGGAGCGAAAATCCAGGCCTGACCGGACGACCTGTTTCAGCTTTCCCGGCCGGTAGATCATAGCGGGAACTTTCCGGCTGCATTTCAGCGCGTTTTATGGTATAAATCCTCATTCGAGCGGGAAGGATTTCCGCATCCCGGATACCTCGAAAAGCGAATTCCCGAAACAAAGCCAAATCGTCACGAAGACCCGAAAATACTGATTCCCGAAACAAAGCCAAATTTGTCCTGTGCTACGCTGCCTGGGTCTGAAAAATTGAAAATCGCGATTTCCCGAAACAAAGCCAGATTGCGATAGAGGCTTGCATCGGGCAGGCAAATGCTGTCGAAAAGTTTATTAAATATCTGTTTTAATAGAATATATTAACGTTTATCGATCGACGCGATTGAGGTGCTGGATCCTGCGCAGTTGCGGGAACCAGGCCGCCCAGAGCGCGGATACGCCCATTGAGGCGACGCCGCCGATCACCACGGCGGGAACGGCGCCGATCAGGGCGGCCATGCCTCCGGCGCGGAATTCGCCGAGTTCGTTGGAGGCGCCGAGGAAGACCATGTTGACGGCGCTGACCCGGCCGCGCAGTTCGTCCGGCGTCCAGAGTTGAATGAGCGTTTGGCGAACATAGACCGAAATCATGTCCGCCGCGCCCATGAACGCCAGGGAGCCAATGGATAGCCAGGCGACGGTCGACAGGCCAAAAACCACCATCGACAGCCCGAACAGGGCGACGGCGACAAACATGGCGAGGCCGGCGTGGCGGTTGATCGGATACGTCGCGAGGAACACCGCCATGGCGATCGCCCCGACGCCCGGCGCCGAGCGCAGAAGCCCCAGTCCCCATGGACCGAGTTCGAGAATGTCGCGCGCGAAGACGGGCATCAGCGCCACGGCGCCGCCGAGCAGGACCGCGAACATGTCGAGTGAAATCGCCCCGAGCACCACGCGTTCCCGCCAAATATAGCGGAAGCCGGCCGAGAGCGTTTCCCAGTCTTGCATCCGGGTCGAACGCGCCTGTGGCGGTTTCGGAATGACGAGAATAAAGACCGTCGCCAGAGCAAACAGGAACGTGGCCACGAGGTAGGGCACAGTGGCGCCCAGCCCGTAAAGCAGGCCGCCGGCCATGGGGCCGGCGATCGTCGCGGTCTGCCAGGAGGTCGAATTCCAGGCGATGGCGTTGGCGAGGTCCTCCTTCGGCACCAGATTCGGCGCAAGCGACGTCGAGGCTGGGGAAAAGAAAGCGCGGGTGACGCCGAGCCCGACAAGAATGACGAAGACGGGCAGCGGCGATGTCAAACCGCCAAGCGTCAGCAAAAACATCAATGCGCCAAGGACGAAGCCGGCGATCTCGCATATGGCCATGATCATGCGACGGCTGTAGCGGTCCGCCGCCGCCCCCGTCGCCAGAAGCAGCGCCAGCGCCGGAACAAACTGGGTCAGGCCGATCAGCCCCAGATCGAGCGGGTCGCGCGTCAAATCGTAGATCTGCCAGCCGACGGCCACGGCGATCACCTGCATGGACAGGGCCGAAAGCAGCCGCGCCAGCCAGTAATATGTGTATGATTTGTGCCTGAAGGCGGCGAAGCGATCCGCCCGCGCCTCTTTATCGTGCGGCATGGGCGCTCGCGAGAGTTTGAAACATGAAAATCTTATAGCGCCTCGGATTGGTTTGCACAGCGTCTTTTGTTGCCGCGCCGGACTTGCCGCTCATGGTCTCAATGTTTACATGTCGGTCTGCACCAAGAAGGGAGACTGCGATGTATGCACTGTTCCAGACAATAGATCTGGCTCTGAATATCTACATCTGGTTCGTGATCGGCAGCGCGATATTCTCCTGGCTTTACGCCTTCAACGTGGTGAACACGAACAACCGCTTTGTGGCCATGATTGGAGAGTTTCTGTACAAGGTGACGGAGCCGGCGTTGCGACCGATCAGGCGCATCCTGCCGGATCTCGGCGGCATCGATATTTCCCCGATCGTCCTGCTGCTCATCATCTATTTCTTTCGCCTCTTCCTGTGGAACTCCATCTATCCCATCGTCGCCGGGTGACAATGTGCGGTCCGGCTGGTTCCGGTTCGTTCCGGATGGACTTGAGATTACCGTCCGGCTGACGCCGAAATCCTCCCGTGACGCTCTCGACGGGGCTGACAATGGCGCAGACGGCGCTGTCTGGCTGAAGGCCCGTGTCCGGGCCCTTCCCGAAGACGGCAAGGCCAACAAGGCGCTGATCGCGCTTTTGTCAAAGAAAAGCAGAGTCGCCAAAAGCCGCATACGCCTGCAGTCAGGCGCGACGTCTCGGTTCAAGACACTGGTTCTGGGATGCAGCGAATGCGAAGCGCGGGAGGCGATCAAACGCCTCCTCGCCTGAAGACGGAAAAGCCGGTCAGGCGTTGGCGCGGTCGATCGCTTCCTTGATCAGGCTCTTGGCGACGTTGGCGGCCTGCCAGTCGCCGATCTTGACCCACTTGCCGGGCTCCAGGTCCTTGTAGTGCTCGAAGAAGTGCGCGATCTGCAGCAGGGTGATTTCCGGAAGATCGGAGAAATTTTTGACGTTCTCGTATCGTTTTGTCAGATGGTCGCTCGGCACAGCGAGGATCTTCTCGTCCTGACCGGCGTTGTCTTCCATGATCAGCACGCCGATCGGGCGTACATTGATGACGCAGCCCGGAACCAGCGGCCGGGTGTTGCAGACGAGAACATCGATCGGATCGCCGTCGTCCGACAGCGTGTGCGGCACGAAGCCGTAATTGCCGGGATAGGCCATGGGCGTATAGAGAAACCGGTCGACGACAAGCGTGCCGGCTTCCTTGTCCATTTCGTACTTGATCGGTTGCCCGCCCACCGGAACCTCGATAATGACGTTGACGTCATCCGGTGGATTGCTACCTATCGTGATGGCTTCGATGCGCATGTCTGTTCCTGTATTGCCTGTTGCGGAAGCGAAATAGACCGCCTGACGCTGCAGTGCAACAATTGATTTGGAAAACGCGCCATATCAGGTCACGACCAGACGAAAGCCACCTTCTTCAATGGGCGCCGGTCGAAAGTCTCCGACCCTTCCGCGATATCCACGCCGCCAAGCCCGGTGTAAAAGCCGATCGCCCGGCTGTTTTCTTCAAGCGTCCAGACAACCATGCCCCGGCAGCCAAGCGACGCCAGCAGACGCCGGGCTTCGCCAAACAGCCTGCGGCCGAGGCCGACGCCCTGATATTCCGGCTTGAGATACAGTTCGTAGATTTCGCCTTCCTGGGGCAGCGAGCGGGCGCGGTTCAGACCAAGCGTCGCATATCCGGCGATCATGCCGCCGACTTCCAGCACAAGGATGCTGGTCGAGCCTCGGATGGCGCGTTGCCACCACTCCTGGCTGCGCCGTTCCAGCATGTTTCTGAGCGTCTTGTACGGAATGATGCCGGCATAGGCCTCATTCCAGGCCGCGCGATGGGTTTCCGAGATCGCCAAGGCGTCATCGGGCTCTGCGCGTCGTACATCTATCGCCAGCGTCGTCATGGTGGAATCCTACCCCGTCCGGAACAGAACGCGAAGCAAGAATGAAATCTGGAGGCGGTCTACCCACAACTATCGCGGCGCCTTCCGTGCCTGCAGATTAACGGATTCTTAACCGTTCACGCAAGCGCCATTGTGGCGATGCAGGACAATTCCAGACCGGACGAACAGAGCGGGTTTCAGGCTGAGGCCCTGGTCTTCTCGAAACGCTTGCGTTCATGCGGATCGAGGTAAAGCTTTCTGAGCCGGATCGACTTCGGCGTCACTTCGACCAGTTCGTCGTCCTGGATCCATGACAGGGCGCGCTCAAGCGTCATGCGGATTGGCGGCGTCAGCCGAACGGCCTCGTCCTTGCCGGCGGCGCGCATGTTGGTCAGCTTCTTGCCCTTGAGCACGTTGACCTCGAGATCGTTTTCGCGCGTGTGGATGCCGATGATCATGCCGGCGTAGACCTTCTCCCCGGCGTCGATGACCATGGGCCCGCGATCCTCGAGATTAAACAGCGCATAGGCGACCGCTTCACCGGCTTCATTGGACAGAAGCACGCCGTTGACGCGGCCGGCGATGTCGCCCTTGAAGGGCTGATAGTCGTGGAACAGACGGTTCATGATCGCGGTGCCGCGCGTGTCGGTCATCAACTCCGACTGGTAACCGATCAGGCCGCGCGTCGGCGCATGAAACACCATGCGCACGCGGTCGCCGCCGGAAGGGCGCAGTTCGACCATTTCGGCCTTGCGCTCCGACATCTTCTGCACGACGACGCCGGAATGCTCCTCGTCGACGTCGATAACGACTTCCTCGACCGGTTCGAGCATCGTTCCGCTGTCGTCCTTCTTGAGCACCACCCGGGGCCGCGAGACGGCGAGTTCGAAGCCTTCGCGGCGCATCGTTTCGATCAGGACGGCGAGCTGCAATTCGCCGCGGCCGGAGACCTGGAAGGAGTCCTTGTCTTCCGATTCCTCGATCTTCAGCGCGACGTTGCCTTCAGCTTCCTTGAGCAGCCGGTCGCGGATGATGCGGCTTGTCACCTTGTCGCCCTCGGTGCCGGCAAGCGGCGAATCATTGACGATGAAGGACATGGTGACCGTCGGCGGGTCGATCGGTTGGGCTTCCATCGGCTCGGTCACTTCCGGCGCGCAGAAGGTGTCGGCGACCGTGCCTTTGGTCAGACCCGCGATAGCGACGATATCGCCCGCCTGGCCTCCTTCGACGGGTTGCCGTTCGAGACCGCGAAAGGCGAGGATCTTGGAGACGCGTCCCTGTTCGAGCGTCTTGCCGTTGCGGTCCATCACCTTGATCGGCTGATTCGGCTTTACGCTTCCGGAAAAAATGCGGCCCGTAATGATACGTCCGAGAAAGGGGTTTGCTTCGAGTATCGTGCCGATCATCCGGAACGGACCTTCCGCCACGCTTGGCGCCGGCACGTGCTCGACAACGAGATCGAACAGCGGCGTGAGGCTTGCGTCCGCCGGCTTGTCCGGTTCGGGGGCCAGCCACCCGTCGCGGCCGGAACCATAGAGGATCGGGAAATCAAGCTGCTCGTCGGTCGCATCAAGGGCGGCAAAAAGGTCGAAGACCTCGTTGACCACCTCGTCCGCGCGGGCGTCCGGACGGTCGATCTTGTTGACGGCGACAATCGGCCTCAGGCCGACCTTGAGCGCCTTGCCGACGACGAATTTGGTCTGGGGCATCGGACCTTCGGCCGCGTCGACGAGCACGATCGCGCCGTCCACCATGCTCAGTATCCGCTCCACCTCGCCGCCGAAATCGGCGTGTCCGGGCGTGTCCACAATGTTGATGCGGACATCGTTCCATAAAACCGAGGTCGCCTTGGCGAGGATCGTGATGCCGCGTTCCTTCTCCAACTCGTTGGAGTCCATGACGCGCTCGGCCACGCGCTGATTGTCGCGGAAAGCCCCCGACTGTTTGAGGAGTTCATCGACAAGCGTCGTCTTCCCATGGTCGACATGGGCGATGATCGCAATATTGCGGAGGTTCATGGATACGTCTCGAATTTCGTGCGCTCGCTGGCGTCACAACCAATTTGCTGCGGCTCTTACAGGGTTTTCATGCCGGTTGGAAGCCCGTTGTGCGATGCGGCATGAATCGGCCGCGATTCCTCAGCCGGCGAGCCCCTTCTTTCGCAGCATCGCTTCCGCGTCGGGCATCTTGCCCCGAAAAGCGAGATAGGCGTCCTGTGGGTCGATGCTTCCGCCCTTCGAAAGAATAGTGTCGCGCAGCTTTGCCGCTGTCGCCGGATCGAAGACGTCGCCGGTTTCCTCGAAGGCGCTGAACGCGTCTGCGTCAAGAACTTCCGACCATATGTAGGAATAGTAGCCCGCCGAATAACCGCCGGAGAATACATGCAGGAAATGCGGCGTGCGGTGGCGCATGACGATTGCTTCCGGCAGGCCGATCTCCGCAAGTTTTTCGCTTTCGAACGCAGCCGGATCCTCTGATGGATCCCCGGTGTGAAACGCCATGTCGACGATCGCCGAAGAGGTGTATTCCAGCGCGGCGAAGCCGGCGTTGAAATCGCGCGCCTCCAGCATCTTGTCGAGCAGTTGCTGCGGCATTGGCTCGCCGGTGTCGACGTGGACGGCGTACTCACCCAGAATCAGGGGTGTCGTCAGCCAGTGTTCAAAAAGCTGGGAGGGCAGTTCGACGAAGTCGCGCGACACCGACGTGCCGGAAACCGAGGGATAGACGACGTCGGACAGCAGTCCGTGCAGGGCATGGCCGAATTCGTGGAACAGCGTGCGCGCGTCGTCCAGCGAGATCAGCGCAGGCCGGCCCTTCGGCGGTTTTGCGAAATTCATCACATTGTATATGATCGGGATCTGCCCGCCATCGAGCTTGTGCTGGCTTTGGAAGGCGCTCATCCATGCGCCGGAACGCTTGCTGGAGCGTGCGAAATAGTCGGCGAGGAACAGACCGATCAGCGAACCCTCTGCGTCGCGAATTTCGAAGACACGCACATCCGGGTGATAGGCCTCGATGTCGACGCGCTCCACCGCCGCTATTCCAAAAAGCCGGTGCGCGACGTCGAAACAGGCGGCGATGATTTTTTCCAGCTGGAGATAGGGCTTGAGTTCGGCTTCGGAAAAACTGAAGTCGCGGTCCCTGATCTTTTCCGAGTAGAAGCGCCAGTCCCAGGGCGCGACCAGATGGTTCTTGCCTTCCTCGGCGATCATGCCGGCGATTGCGTCTTCTTCCCTGCGCGCCCGCAACAGGGCTTTGTCCCAGACCTTCATCAAAAGTCCGTTTACCGCGTCCGGCGTCTTGGCCATGGTGTCGTCGAGCTTGAGGGCGGCGAAGTTCTCGTAGCCAAGAAGCGCGGCTTTTTCCGCGCGCAACTCCAATGTCTTGCCGACGAGCGCAAAATTGTCCCGCTCGGCGTTGTTCTCGCCGCGCGAAATCCAGGCCGTAAAGGCTGATTCGCGCAGGTCGCGTCGTTCGGAAAACGTCAGGAAAGGCTCGATGATCGAACGCGAAAGGGTCACGGCATAGCCTGAATCGAATCCCTTTTCGGACGCGGCTTCCGCCATGGCGTCGCGCAGGAAGTCCGGCAGTCCCGCCAGATCGTCTTCGCCGTCGAGTGCCAGATACCAGTCTTTTTCGTCGCGCAGAACATTCTGACCGAAGCGCGCGGACAGGCCCGCCAGTTCCTCGTCGATCGCCGCCAGTCGTTTCTGGTTCTCGTCATCGAGATTTGCGCCGGACCGCACGAAGCCTTTCCAGTGCCGTTCCAGCACCCGCGTCTGTTCGGTGTCGAGACCGAGCGTCTCGCGCTTTTGCCAAAGATCGTCGATCCGCGAAAACAGTTTCCGGTTCATGGCGATCGCGGAATAGTGGCGGGACATGCGGGGCGCGATGTCTCGCTCCAGTTCCTGGATCATATCGTTGGAGCCCGTTCCCGCCCGGTTCCAGAACAGCGCCGAGCAGCGCGAAAGATCCGTTCCGGCCAGTTCGAGCGCCGTCACCGTGTTGTCGAATGTCGGCGCGTCCGGATTGTCGGCAATCGCCTCGATTTCAGACATGTGGGATTTCAGCGCGGCGTCGAAACCGTCGGCGAAGTCGCTGTCCCCGATTTTCGAGAACTCGGGGAGACCGTGCGGGCCATTCCAGTGGAAGAGGTGGTCGTTGACGCTCATGGACAATGCCTCGCTCGGGTTGGACTCCGGCGATGTAGGCAATGCCCGCAATAGATGCAAGGGCCGGGTTACAATGTGTTACATCGTCAACCCGGCCCCTCTGATCAGGATTCGCGGTCGCGGGAGGCGAGCGTGCGCAGGCGCAGCGCGTTGAGCTTGATAAAGCCGGCTGCGTCCTTCTGGTCGTAGGCGCCCTGGTCGTCCTCGAAGGTGACGAGCTGGTCGGAATAGAGCGTTTTCGCCGATTCGCGGCCGGTAACGATGACATTGCCCTTGTAGAGCTTGAGGCGAACCTTGCCTTCGACGCTTTCCTGCGAGAGGTCGATGGCGGCCTGCAACATGCTCCGCTCGGGCGAGAACCAGAATCCGTTGTAGATGAGCTCCGCGTAACGCGGCATCAGTTCGTCTTTCAGATGCGCTGCGCCGCGATCAAGCGTGATCGATTCGATCGCCCGGTGGGCCGTCAGAAGAATTGTGCCTCCCGGCGTTTCGTAGACGCCGCGCGATTTCATGCCGACGAAGCGGTTCTCGACGAGATCAAGGCGGCCAATGCCGTTGTCGCGGCCATAGTCGTTGAGCTTGGCGAACAGCGTCGCGGGAGACAGTTTCTCGCCGTTCAGGGCAATCGGGTCCCCCCCGGAAAATTCGATCTCGATCTCGGTCGCCCTGTCCGGTGCTTCTTCCGGAGAGATGGTGCGCTGGTAGACATAGGCAGGGGGCTCATCCCACGGGTCTTCCAGCACTTTTCCCTCGGAGGAGGAGTGCAGCATGTTGGCGTCGACCGAGAAGGGCGCTTCGCCGCGTTTGTCCTTCGGGATCGGGATCTGGTATTTCTCCGCGAATTCGATCAGGTCGGTCCGCGACTTGAAGCTCCAGTCGCGCCACGGCGCGATTATCTTGATGTCGGGGTTCAGCGCATAGGCCGAGAGTTCGAACCGCACCTGGTCGTTGCCCTTGCCAGTTGCGCCATGGGCGATCGCGTCGGCCCCGGTCTCCTCGGCGATCTCGATCAGGCGTTTCGAGATCAGCGGCCGGGCGATGGAGGTGCCGAGCAGATAGACGCCTTCATACACGGTGTTGGCGCGAAACATCGGAAAGACGAAATCGGAGATGAACTCCTCGCGCACGTCCTCGATATAGATTTCGCGGATGCCCATCATCTCGGCCTTCTTGCGCGCCGGCTCCAGTTCGTCGCCCTGACCGAGATCGGCAGTGAAGGTGACGACTTCCGCATTCATTTCCGTCTGGAGCCATTTCAGGATGATGGATGTGTCGAGTCCTCCCGAATAGGCGAGAACCACTTTCTTGACGTTTTTGAGAGCGCTCATGGTTTTCCGTATTTTTCCAACGTGTGGCGGCCTGAGGCCGCTCTTGCAAATGCGGCGGCACTTTAGTCCGAAAACTTCGCGTTACAAGTGGGCATTTGGCTGCTATTCAGCGCGCGGTCGTTATCCGAATGCAGCGAGACCCCTCGAACATGCCTTTCGTTCCCGATATTCCCGTCCTTCTGGCCTTTGCGCTCGCCTCGGTGATCCTGGCGATCACGCCGGGGCCGGACATGACGCTGTTCCTTGGCCGGGCGCTCAGCGACGGTCGCGCGGCGGGCATCGCCTGCATCGCCGGAACGCTGGCCGGGGTGTGCGTCCACACGCTTCTTGTGGCGCTCGGCATATCGGCGCTGGTCGTGGCCTCGCCCACGGCTTTCCTTCTGTTGAAGACCGGCGGCGCCGCCTATCTGTTCTGGTTGGCCGTGCAGGCGATCCGCTACGGGTCGACCTTCAGGACCGAGGCCGGCAATCCGAAGGAACGAACCTTCTTTCAGCACTGGCTGCACGGGCTTACCGTCAATCTGCTCAACCCGAAGATCATCATCTTCTTCATGACCTTCCTGCCGCAATTCGTGTCCGCCGGCGATCCGCACATCACCGGCAAGCTGATCTTTCTCGGCCTGATGTTCAACGTGATTTCGCTGCCGATGGTCATCACCATGGTGCTGGTGGCCGACAGGCTTGCCGCATGGTTGAAATCCAGCCGGCGCATCACCCGGACGATCGACTACGTCTTTGCCGGCGTGTTCTCGCTCTTCGCCGTCAGGATTCTTCTGACGGAGGCGCGGTAATTCAAATCTGCTCTTTCGGCGGTAGCCAGCTGCCGGCCCGGCTGCCTGCAAACAGCCAGTAGGTTAACCCGCCGATCATGCCGGAAACCGCGATCATCACCAGTGTGTTGACAGAACGGTCGGTTGCGCCGGTCATGGCGGCGCCGGCGAAGGGCACGATCAGTGCGATAATGCCGCCGGCGAGCGTATAAAACAGCCAGTCGCGTTTGCGGGTGATTTCGGCGAACAGGATGACGGCCATCGCCGGAATGAAGGCGACATAGCCGGCGAAAGCCGCAGCCACCAGGAACCCGACGATCAGGCCGATGCTCCAAGGCGAATTTGCCAAATGGCTCGCTTCCTGCGGTGTGATGATCTGCGTGAGAAAGCCCATTGCGACGGCCGACGCGATGGTCGCCAGAATGAAGCCAAGCGTGATAGCGCACAGCCGCAGGAAAAAGACCAGAAACCGATCCAAATCAGGCCTCGCCGTGCCCGGCGATCATCATCGCTTCGAGCGCGAGCCGTTCCGATTTGCGCAAGCGCTCCGATTCGGATTTGAGTTGGCCGCAGGCGGCGAGGATGTCGCGTCCGCGCGGCGTGCGAATGGGGGAGGCGTAACCGGCGTGGTTGACGAAATCCGCGAACTTTTCGATCTGCTCCCAGGAGGAGCACTCGTAAGCGCTGCCCGGCCACGGATTGAAAGGAATGAGGTTGATCTTCGCCGGAACCCCCTTGAGCAGACGCACAAGCTCCTTTGCGTCGGCCATCGAATCGTTGACGCCTTTCAGCATGACGTATTCGAAGGTAATGCGCCGCGCGTTGGAAAGCCCCTTGTAATCGCGGCAGGCCTTCATCAGCTCCGCGAGAGGGTATTTCTTGTTGATCGGCACGAGTTCGTTGCGAAGATCGTCGCGAACTGCATGCAACGATATCGCCAGCATGACGCCGATTTCCTCGCCGGTGCGATAGATTTCCGGTACGACGCCGGAGGTGGAAAGCGTGATGCGCCGGCGCGACAGCGACAGGCCTTCATTGTCCGAGGCGATCAGCAGCGCCCTCTTCACGTTCTCGAAATTGTAGAGCGGCTCGCCCATGCCCATCATCACGATATTGGACACCTTGCGGCCCTCTGAAGGCACGATGGCGCCGGCCGGCGTGTCTCGAGCGGGAAAATCGCCAAGTCTGTCGCGGGCCAGAAGCAGTTGCGAAAGGATTTCTTCTGAAGTCAGGTTGCGCACCAGCTTCTGGGTGCCCGTATGGCAGAACGAGCAGGTGAGCGTGCAGCCAACCTGCGAGGAGATGCAAAGCGTTCCCCTGCCTTCCTCCGGAATATAGACGGTTTCGATCTCGACGGGTCGCCCGGCGCCGCGCGGCGGAAAACGCAGCAGCCATTTACGGGTGCCGTCGGTGGAGATCTGTTCGTCGACGATTTCGGGCCGGGCGATCGTGAAGCTCGATTTCAGCGCCGCGCGCAGATCCTTGGAGACATTGTGCATGTCGTCGAAATCGCTGGCGCCGCGCACATAGAGCCAATGCCAGAGCTGCTGGGCGCGCATGCGCACCTGCCGTTCCTTCACACCGGCGTCGGCCAGGGCCGCGCCGAGCTCCTCGCGCGACATGCCGATCAGCGAGGGACGGTTGTCATTGACATGCGAGGGCGTCGTTTGCGGCGACAGGGAGTCGCGCTGGCCGGTATCTCTCAGGTCGATGGACAGGGGCATGAGCCGGATCTTTCAAAGGAAATTTGTGCGATGCCCCTCAGGGCGCGCAATTTCCCCCAAAATACGGCGTTTCGACGCCATATCAAGGCGCAGCCGTCAATTAAACGGCTGCAAAGCCGGTCGACCGGACGATCAGTTGCAGTTCTGGATCTCGCTGAGCGCTGCGGTAACGCCGGAAAGCGAGAACGTGTAGCTCGTGTTGGTGCCGCGCTGCGACGTCGCCTTGACCGTCATGGACGAGCCGGCGCGCATTGCGGAGACGAGCGCCGGTTCTTCAGCGGCGTTCTCGACCCAGGCCGAATCATCTTTGGAGAACATCGTGAAGCTACGGCCGTCTACGCTGACATCGACCTTGGATCCATCCCTGAGCTGGTAGCCCATCATGGCCTGGGGTTCGTAGGAGATGTTCTGGCCAGGACGCTGCGACACCAGGAAAAAGATGTCGCCGTGATCGACATTCGTCGGCTCCTTGCGGGTGGGAAGCGACAGGATGTAACAAACCTTGCCGTTCGCCGAATTGTAGGAATAGGCGCCCCAGGCATTGAATTGTTTGATGCGCGTCGGCGATTGGGCCGAGGCGACGCCTGTCACCGCAATTATAAGGATCAGAGCTGTCACGAACTTCTTCAAAACCATAATCAACCTACCGGACTGTTCTGCTTTCACGGGCACGGACTGCCTTGACCATGCTGGTTTGGCAACATTTTGTCTCAATTTGTGCAAATTTGGGTTACCAAACAGTCAACACTGTTTCGGATTTCGCTGATTTTGTAAAATTCTGCAACCCTGCGGTTATGCGGGCGATCAGCATATTCTCCAGTACCGGGAGAGTGCATCGGCCGCGAGCGGCCGATTTCGCTCAAGACTGAACCGTTTCTGTGTCTTCCAGCGCGCGGCGCGCAGCGGCGTAGTGCGCTGGAGTTATGTGCGCGCGGATCGCGGCGATCGCGGCGCCCAGCACGGCGATGTCGTCTGAGAAGCCCACAAGCGCAAGGAAATCCGGCAATGTGTCCATCGGAAACACGAAATAGGCGAGCGCGGCGAGCAGAATGCCGCGCACACGCGTCGGCGTGTTGCTGTCGAGCGCGCAATAATAGGCGGCCGCCACGTCTTCCATGAATGGAACCTGGCGCGCAGCGCGTTTCAGCGTTCTCCAGAAGCCTTTGCGCACCGTCTGGGTGCGTTCGCGACGGGTGTCGTCGTCGCCAGGCTCCAATATTTCTCCGATCTTGACCGTATCCATTGTCTCGTCTTTCGCGTCGGAACAAATATGGGACGTCAACGCGCAATGTTCAAATTTGTTGCGGTCGGCGTCTATCCCTGGCCGGCGAAGCGATCCATGGCGCGCGCCAGTCGAAAATCGAATTCGGACAGGCCGTTGCAGTCATGGGTGGTGAGCGTTACGTCGACACGGTTGTAGACGTTGAACCATTCGGGATGGTGGTTCAATTTTTCCGCCGCCAGCGCCGCGCGCGTCATGAATCCGAAAGCTTCATTGAATGTCTTGAAACGGAATGTCTTTTCAATGGCCTTGCGATCGCTCCTCAGCGTCCAGCCCGCAATATCATTCATGCCGGTATCGATTGCGTCGGCGTCGAGAGCGGTAATCGGCATATGATGCGCTTTCCTGCTTTCGACTTAGCGATATCCTTGCGCGGCGTAGCGATGCGCGTCGGCCGATGCCGCCGTATCGCTGAACAGCGGATAGGCTTCCTCGGTCACATAGGGGCCGCCGCCGACCGAGTTGCGCGACGACATCAGCACGAAGCGGGACACCGGAAACGGATCCGTCTGGAAATTTCCGCGTTCCGAAAGATATTTCACGACGTCATCGACCCGGACGTTGCGTGTGCGCGCCACGGTGACATGCGGGGAGAACTTGCGTGGATCGGGCCGCAGACCCAGGCGCTGACAGATCCTTTCGAGTTCCGCCTGCAGGGCCATCAGGTCCGGAGACGGCGATACGCCGGCCCAGACCGAATGCGGTTTCTTGTTGCCGAAAGCGCCCATTCCCAACAGCGACAGGGTGAATTCCGGCCGATGGACCCGGTCGAGCGCGTGGACGAGTTCGTCCGCAACATGCCCTTCTATGTCGCCGATAAAACGCAGGGTGAGGTGGTAGTTTTCTACATCGATCCATCGGGCCCCGTACATGCCTCCGCGAAGAAGCGAGAGACTGAGAGCCGCCGATGGCGGAATTTCGAGGGCTATGAACAATCGCGGCATAAGAGCCTCCCCGAATCGTATGTGTATCTTCAGCGAATCATGTGTCGGGCTCAAGAGCAAGCCCCTGAATGAGATTCCAGTCGCTTTTCCGGTCAACAATCTCGAGAAAAACGCCAGCGATTCGCATGATTTGGCGTTACTGTTTGGTGGCCGAGCCGGATGCCAGGCGCTCCAGAAGTTGCTCCGCATAGGGCAGAAAACGCGTCACCATGATGTCGATTCCTTCAGGATTCGGGTGCATGCCGTCGCCGATATCGAGCCCTTCCTCGGCGGCGACGCCATCGAGAAAGAACGGGTAGAGGATCAGGTCGTACTTTTCAGCCAGTTCCGGATAGATGTCGTTGAAGAGATCCGCGTAGGCGTCTCCCATATTGGGCGGCGCGAGCATGCCGACGAGCAGAACCTCGACCCCGCGACCCTTGAGCGCGGCAATCATGGCGTCGAGATTTTCCCGGGTTTTTTCCGGGCTGATTCCGCGAAGCGCGTCATTCGCGCCAAGTTCCAGTATCACCGCGTCGGCGTCCTCCGGGACGGACCAGTCGAGGCGTGAGAGCCCGCCGCTGGTCGTGTCGCCTGAAACCCCGGCGTTGGCGATCGTCACCTCGTTGCCAGTGGCGACAAGCGCGTCCTCCAGCTTGACCGGAAAGGCGTCCGCCGGCGCCAGCTGGTATCCCGCCATCAGGCTATCGCCGAAGCCGACAATGTTCACCGGCTCCGCCCGAACGGGCATTCCAGAGATTGCCACAAGAGCGCCCGCTGCAAGTAAAATCCGTGCGACAGCTTTAATTTTCATCCCGAGGTCCCTAAATGCCTTTGCAGTCCGAACTGAAATCTGTCTTTCCGCCCAATATAGTGAGCCTGCGACGTGACGACACCCATCATCGAGCTGAAAAAGGCCGATCTCACTCTGGGCGACGGGGCGTCGTCCGTACATGTTCTTAAAAATATGGCGCTTCAGGTGATGCCCGGCGAGTCCGTTGGCATCGTCGGCCCATCTGGTTCCGGCAAGTCGACCTTGCTGATGGTGCTGGCGGGTCTGGAGCGCATCGATTCCGGTGAGATCGTCGTCGCCGGCCGGCCGATCCACGCCATGAGCGAGGACCAGGTGGCCGATTTTCGCGGCCGCAATATCGGCATCGTATTCCAGTCGTTTCACCTTATTCCCAATATGACCGCGCTTGAAAATGTCGCGGTGCCGCTGGAACTCGCCGGTCGCGCAGACGCCTTTGACGTCGCGCGCGCGGAGCTCGCCTCCGTCGGTCTCTCCGAACGCCTGACGCACTATCCGGGTGAACTTTCCGGCGGAGAACAACAAAGGGTGGCGATCGCCCGCGCGCTTGCGCCGTCTCCCGCAATGCTGATCGCGGACGAGCCGACTGGCAATCTCGACACGGAAACCGGCCGCCAGATCGCCGATCTGCTGTTCTCGAAGCAGAGCGAGAGAAACATGACCCTGCTTCTGGTCACCCACGACCCGGTACTGGCGGAGCGTTGCTCGCGTCAGGTGCGGATGCGGTCCGGCGAGATCATCGACCACGGCCAGGCCGACGCAATCCGGGCGGCGATGGCGTGACGCCGCCTCCGGCCATATCCTTCCTGACGAGCCTGCGCCTGGCGATTCGCCTCGCGTTGCGGGAAATGCGCGGCGGACTGTCCGGATTCTATATTTTCATCGCCTGCATCGCGCTCGGCACCGCCGCCATCGCCGGCGTCAATTCCATTTCGCAGTCGATCACCGCCGCCATCAACGAAGAGGGCCGTACTATCCTCGGCGGCGATATTCGCTTCGAACTGCAGAACCGGCCGGCGTCGGACCAGGAGCGAGCTCATCTTGAGCAACTGGGCGTGATGACGTCGACGGCGGGCCTGCGCTCCATGGCGAGACTTCCCGACGGCTCCGACCAGACGCTCGTCGAGGTCAAGGCGGTCGAGGCGAACTACCCCCTTTATGGCGCTCTCGAAACCACGCCGCAGCTTTCCAGCGGCGACCTCCTTGATCCGGTCGACGGACGTTACGGCGTCGCCGTCGCGCCGTTGCTGCTCGACCGTCTGGGACTTGCCAGGGGCGACCAGTTGCTGCTTGGAAACGCTACCTTCGACATCCGCGCTACGATCGATCTGGAGCCGGACGCCTTTTCGGACGGCTTTGGTTTTGCGCCGCGACTGATGCTCTCGCAAGACGGCCTTGACGCGGCGGGCCTCATCCGCACCGGCAGTCTCGTGGAATATGGCTACAAGATCAGTCTCGGCGACGCTGCAACCGAAGCCGATATCGAAGCCGCGCGCATTGCGACGGAAAGCGCCTTTCCCGAGGCCGGGTGGTCCGTGCGCAGTCGCAGCAACGCAGCGCCGTCCCTGACGGCGAATATCGTCCGGTTTTCCCAGTTTCTGACGCTGGTGGGCCTGACCGCGCTGATCGTCGGCGGCGTCGGCGTCGCCAATGCTGTCCGGGCTTATCTCGACGCCAAGCGGGGCGTGATTGCGACCTTCAAATGTCTTGGCGCTTCGGGCGAGTTCGTCTTTTCTGTTTACCTCATCCAAATGCTCATGGTGGCCTCGATCGGCATCGTGATCGGACTGGTGCTCGGCGCGCTCATGCCGATTGCCGCGCAGGCGTTCCTCTCCGGCATTCTGCCCGTTTCGTCGGATGTAACGCTCTATCCCGGTGCGCTGCTTCTGGCGGCGCTCTTCGGCGTGATGACCGCGCTGGCCTTCGCGCTATTGCCGCTCGGACGCGCTCGCAGCGTTCCGGCCACGGCGCTTTTCCGTGAGCAGGGCTTCGATGCATCCGGGTTGCCGGCCCGCCGTTATATTATCGCCGCCCTCCTGCTGGTGCTGATGATCGCGGGCCTTGCGATCTACACGTCCTATGACCGTTTCATAGCCACCGTCTTCATGGGCGGCATCGTCTTCGCCTTCATTCTCCTGCGCCTCGTGTCGACGCTGATCGAAATGCTTGCGCGAAGGGCGCCAAGCGTCCGCTCCACCCCGCTCCGGCTGGCGATCGGCAATATCCATCGTCCCGGCGCGCTGACGCCTTCCGTCGTCCTGTCGCTCGGCCTCGGCCTTGCGCTGCTCGTCACGCTGGCGTTGATCGATGGTAATCTGCGCCGCGAGATCGGCGGCGCGCTGCCTGAACAGGCGCCGAATTTCTTTTTCGTCGACATCCAGAGTTCGGAAGTCGATGCATTCACGACGCTTGTCGAGCAGGAAGCGCCCGAGGGCCAACTCTCCAAAGTGCCGATGCTGCGCGGTCGTATTGTCGCGTTCGACGGTGTCGACGTGCGCGAGATGGAGGTGCCGCCTGGCGGAGAATGGGTGCTTCGGGGAGACCGCGGCGTGACCTATTCCGACATGGTGCCGGAAAACTCCGTTTTGACAGCCGGCGAATGGTGGCCGGAGAACTATAGCGGCGAACCGCTTGTCTCCTTTTCAGCCGAAGAGGCGGGTGAACTGGGCGTCGGCGTCGGCGACGCCGTAACCGTGAACGTGCTGGGACGGAACATCACGGCGCGGATAGCAAGCCTGCGCGAACTGGAATGGGAATCGCTATCCATCAATTTCGTGATGGTTTTTTCGCCCAATACCTTCGCCGGCGCGCCGCATGCGTGGCTGGCGACCCTCAACGATCCCGAGGCTGCGCCCGCCGACGAGAGCCGTATTTTGCGCGCCGTGACCAATGCGTTCCCCACGGTTACGTCTGTTCGGGTCAAGGACGCTCTTGATGTGATCAACCGGTTGATGGGGCAACTCGCCGCCGCCATCCGCGCCGCCGCCGGCGTCGCGCTCGTCACGTCTGTGCTGGTGCTTGCCGGCGCGCTGGCGGCCGGAAACAGGGCGCGCGCGCATGACGCGGTCGTTCTCAAGACCTTGGGCGCCACGCGGCGCACGCTGATCAGGGCGTTTTCCTACGAATACATGCTGATCGGGCTCGCAACGGCGATTTTCGCGCTCGTCGCCGGCGGCATTGCCGCCTGGTTCATCGTCGCCCGGATCATGACCCTGCGATCGGAATTTTTACCGGATGTGGTTGTCGCAACCATCCTGATCGCGCTGGTCATGACGGTCGGGATCGGTCTCATCGGCACCTGGCGTGTGCTCGGACAGAAGGCGGCGCCGGTTCTGCGCAATCTTTGACAGCTCATAATGCTTGCCTCGCAGGCATTTACCGGCTGTTTGCGATAGTAATGAAAGAATCGTGATTTCGCCGCTAGGGCCTTGTAGTTGGGCGCCGGATTCATCATATTGCTGTCAACTGTGCCCTTTTCCGAGGAGGAGCAAGGGCATTTCTTCATGCCACACGGCTATTGAGAGGTAGATATGGCGGAACTTAGGAATTACCAGGCGCGCGGAGCCCACGCCGGTGTGCAGTCTGGGGCTGCGATCGATGAGGGCCTTCGGTCCTACATGCTTCGCGTTTACAACCTGATGGCGTTGGGCCTGGCGATTACCGGCGTTGCGGCGTATGGAGCCTTCACCATGGCCGTGCAGGACGGCCAGCTGACCCAGTTCGGTCAGCTGCTTTTTGCAAGCCCGCTGAAATGGGTCGTCATTCTTGCGCCGCTCGCGATGGTGTTTTTCCTGAGCTTCAGGATCCACAAGATGAGCGTGAGCGCCGCGCAAACGACCTTTTGGGTCTATGCGGCGATGGTTGGTCTGTCGCTGGCTTCTATCTTCCTGATCTACACCGGCCAGAGCATCGTGCGGACCTTCTTCATCACGGCCGCATCCTTCGGCGCTTTGTCGCTTTACGGCTACACGACGAAGCGTGATCTGTCCGGTATGGGTTCATTCCTGTTTATGGGCGTGATCGGCATCGTGATCGCGATGCTGGTCAACATCTTCCTGCAGTCGACGGCGATCCAGTTTGCAATTTCCGTGATCGGCGTGCTGGTCTTCGCGGGTCTGACGGCCTACGACACCCAGCAGATCAAGGCAATGTACTATGAAGGCGACGGTTCGGATGTCGCCGGACGCAAGGCTATCATGGGCGCTCTGCGCCTCTACCTGGACTTCCTGAACATGTTCCTGTTCCTGCTTCAGCTTTTCGGAAACCGGAACTGAACCAGTTGGAATTCTGAATGAAAAAGGCGGTCTTTGGACCGCCTTTTTTGTGCCCGATCCCCTTTCAGCCAATCGATATAAATGAACATTTCAATCCGTCAGGCCACGCCTCAGGACCTTGAGCGCATAACCGAAATCTATCGCGAATCGGTGCTCAACGGCGTGGCGACCTACGAACTGACGCCGCCGGATCTCATGGAAATGCAGGGCCGGTACGCGGCGCTCGTCGACAACGGATTTCCCTATCTCGTTGCTGAAACAGACAACGGGGAACTGGCCGGCTACGCCTATGCCGGACCCTATCGCACCCGCCCGGCCTATCGCTGGACGGTTGAAGATTCAATTTATCTGCCGCCGGAATCGCGCGGCAAGGGTGTCGGCCGAGCCCTGCTTGCTGCGCTGGTCGAACGGTGCGCTGACCTCGGTTTCCGACAGATGATTGCAGTCATCGGCGGCGCCGCGCCTGCGTCCGTCGCATTGCACCGGGCGCTTGGCTTCCAACTGACCGGCGCCATGAAAGCCACAGGGTTCAAGCACGGCCGCTGGCTCGACACCACCATCATGCAATTGCCGCTTGGAGAAGGTCAGTCAACGGATCCCGATTCGAACGCCTATCCGGGGACGCTGTTCCGGGAAGGGTGAACTTCAACGACCGGCATGATCGCTCAGCCGCGCACCAGCCGTGGCGCCTTGTCGAAAACCTTCAGCACCTGTGCGATTTCATGTCCGCGCTTGAGGATCAGGCCGCTTGCCGCTGTCACCGAGAATGCGCCCTGCTTGCGGGCGAATTTCGGATTCTTCTCGATCCTGAAAAGCGGCACTTCGCTGGTGCGGCGAAAGACGGAAAAGACGGCGCGGTCCTTCAGATGGTCGATGGCGTAGTCGCGCCATTCGCCTTCCGCGACCATGCGTGAATAGACCCTCAAAATGGCGTCGAGTTCCCTGCGGTGAAAGGTAACGGGATTGGTTTCCTTCGATTTCCGGAAATCTTTCAGATTGACGATCTGAGGCTGGTTTTCCGCCTGATCCGGATTGGACGCCATTGTTACCCCGCTCTTGCCCTGCCCAAATGCGAATGAATGCATCGGACAATCTCATCGCGTCAGTTTGCCAAAAACGCCGTCAAATGCAAGTCACGGGAAAACCGGGTCGGAAAGCCGGCCTTTCAGCTCGGTGAATCCGTTACGATGGAAGCGCCTATGATCGGGCCGGGAACCGTCGCCGACTTCATCTTCTGAACGAGGATCGCGCATCCGCCGTAGCGTTCGTGATCCATCACCGTCATCGGCAGAACGAGTTCCACGGCCTTGCCGTCCCACATGCCCACGGTCTGGGCGTCGCGCACCGAGTGCCAGTAGGTAATCTTGCGGCCGCGATTCTCGCCACGCCCCACGTCCACGGTGTTTCGGTCGTCGAAATAGACGATGATAATATCGGCTTTGCCTCGGCCTTCTCCGATATGGATGTTCAGTCGGTCGCCGTCCTTGACCGCCGTCACCGGCACTGTCAGGCCCTTCCCGTTGTCTTCGAGTGTGTCGAGCGTACGGTTGATGCCGGAAAGGTCGGCGCCGTTCATGTGATCGCGTCCGTTCAGCACCGCCTGGGGGGTGTAGACGCTTTTTCGACCGAGCGTTCTGGCGTAGTCATACTGGCGCTCTGTGCTTTCGGCGCTGCTCAACGTGTCCTTCCAGCCGAGATAATTCCAGTAGTCGACATGATAGCTCAGGGCCACGACATCGCCCTGCTCGACCAGCTTTCCCAGCGCCGCGTCGGCGGGTGGACAGGAGGAACATCCCTGGCTGGTAAACAGTTCGACAACGCCCTTTGGCTGACCGTCTCCGGCTGCAGCCGGCAACGGCGCAAGCACCGCGGCGCAGGCAAGCGCCACTAATATCTTCATCAACTTCATCGCAACACGCCTTTTGATCCAGTCTTTTGAAAAGGATCGCCACTGTTCGCAGCGATCTTTTTGTAGACGCCGGCTATAACAAGATAAAGTCACGTTGCGGTGAGACGGTTTCGGACGGAGCGCAATTGACCGTGAGCTGGAGTTGAAGTAGTCAGCGAGACGTTCGGCGATGGCGTCGCCGTTTCTGTGCTTTCCCCATTTGCATCCTGTACGCCCGGATCATCATGCCGCCGCATCGGCGCGTCCGGAAAAGGAGCCTCGCATGGATATTGCAAATCGCCCGGAATTTTTTGCGAGACAGGATGGAGAAAAGGCGGCCCTGCCTTTTTCACACGAAGAATATCGCCGTCGTCAGGCGGCGCTGCGCGCCGTCATGGAAGAGCAAGACATCCCCGCTGTTCTTCTGACCTCCATGCACAACATCGCCTATTATTCAGGCTTTCTTTATTGCAGCTTCGGTCGTCCCTATGGCTGCGTTGTCACGGCGGATGATTGCGTCACGATTTCCGCCAATATCGACGGCAGTCAGCCCTGGCGTCGCTCGACCGACGGAAATATCATCTACACCGACTGGCGGCGCGACAATTTCTGGCGCGCAGTCCTTTCGATCTTGCCGGGCGTCAGCCGTCTCGGTGTCGAGGCCGATCACCTGACGCTCGCCATGCGCGAAAAATTGGCCGGTTTTCTCGATGATCCGGAACTGGTCGATATCGCACCCGACACAATGCGGCTGCGCATGGTGAAATCAGCCGAGGAAATCGCCCTCATCGGGGAAGGCGCGCGTATCGCCGATCTCGGTGGTCAGGCGGTGTTCGACGCGATCAGGCCCGGCGTGCGGGAAATCGACGTCGCCATGGCCGGTCGCGACGCCATGGAGGCTGAGATCGCCCGGTCGCATCCCAACAGCGAACTGCGCGACACCTGGGTGTGGTTCCAGTCGGGGCTCAACACCGACGGCGCACACAATCCCGTCACGACACGAACCCTCAAGCCCGGGGACATCTTGAGTCTCAACTGCTTTCCGATGATTTCCGGCTATTACACAGCGCTGGAGCGAACCCTGTTTCTCGGCTCGCCGGATCCCGCCTCGCGGCGCTTCTGGGAGATAAACGTCGCGGCGCACGAATTCGGTCTGTCGCTGATACGGCCGGGCGCAACCTGTTCCGGCATCTGCGCCGAACTCAACCGGTTCCTCGCAGACCATGACGCTCTGCAATACCGGTCATTCGGCTACGGCCATTCATTCGGCATTCTCTCGCACTATTACGGGCGCGAGGTGGGTCTTGAGTTGCGCGAAGACATCGACACGGTTCTGGAACCCGGTATGGTGGTATCGATGGAGCCGATGCTGTGGGCGCCGCAGGCTATTCCCGGCGCAGGCGGCTATCGCGAGCATGACATACTCGTCGTATACGAGGGTGGCGTCGAAAACTTAACCAAATTTCCTTACGGGCCCGACAGCAATATTATTCCTGTGTGAAAGATACTGACATTGTCCGTCGTCACTGCTAGGACGGGGTTGGTTGGCATTCAGGGGTCGTTCCGGAGGAAGGCAATGCGCAGGCTGGCGGCTGTTATCGGATTTGGCCTTATCCTTGCATCATGCGGCGAGGACGACAGCCGCACCGGAGATATCGAGCCACAGGCGCGCGGGCTGAAAACCTGCGAGGTCTCGGAAAGCGAGACAAACACCGTCCGCCGATATCCGAGCGTTTTGCAGCCATCGTCCATTACATCACTTTCCTTCGAGATTGCCGGAAAGCTCGAGCAGGTCAATCTCGATGTGGGTCAGACCGTCAGCGAAGACGAGGTGCTTGCGCGTATAGATCCCAGGTCGCTGCAGACCCAGGTTGACAATGCGCGCGCCGCCCTGAACCAGGCCGAAGTGAAGACGAAAAACGCCAAGGAAGATTACGAGCGCAAGGCAAAGCTGCTGGAACAGGGCGTGTCCACCAAGGCGCAAACCGATGAGGCGCTGACCACCTGGAAGTCGAACGAGGCGCAGGAGGAACAGGCGCGCAAGCAACTTGAAAACGCCGAACAGGATCTCGACCGGGCCGACCTCAAGGCGCCTTACGACGGCATCATCGGATCGGTGGACATGCAGTCCTACACCAATGTGACGGCAGGCTCGCCGGTGCTCACGCTCTACGCTGACGATGAGTTTGAATCGGCGTTCACCGTCAGCTTCGACACCGTTCATCAGCTCACAGTCGGAAAGCCGGCGAATGTCCGCCTCGCTGACGATCCTTCTGTTGTGCTTTCCGCCCATGTCAGCGAACTCGGATCACGGGCCGACACCGTTTCATCGTTTCCGGTTGTGGTGAAGCTTGATGAAACAAACCCGCTTTTAAAATCAGGCATGGCGGTGGAGATCTCGCTGGAATTCACGGTTCCGAGCGGTTCGGGCTACACCATGCCGTTGACGATCATTCCGATGGGAAGCGATTTGAGCGCGCCGCAAAGCACGGACGACGTCGATTTTGGCAACGCGTTCGTCTATGACCCCGAGACCGAAACTGTGAAAAGCCGGTCTATCAGGATTGGAGGATTGCGTGACAACCAGTTGATCGTCATCGACGGGCTGGAGCCCGGAGAACTGGTCGCCTGCGCTGGCGTGTCATTCCTGAGGGACGGCATGAAGGTTCGGCTGCTGAGCGCCGCGAAATAGTCGGGAATACGCAATGGATTTCCTCACCCGTTTCGGAATCTCCAGTTCCCGCATGACAGTGCTCATCATGCTGGCGCTGCTCGTACAGGGCGTGGTGCTCTACGGCGGCATGCCGAAGCGGGAAAATCCGGCGATAACCATTCGCAGCGCGCTGATCACCGCATCGTTTCCCGGCATGTCTCCGGAGCGGATGGAAAACCTCATCGTCAAGCCGATCGAACGCAAGATGCGAGAGATCGGCGAGATCGAGGACATCAATTCGCTGATATTGACCGGCAGCACCGTTGTGACGGTGACGATTTATGACGCGGTCCCCCGAACCGAACTCGACCGGATCTTCCAGGAAGTTCGCAACAAGATCGACGACGTCAAGAACGACCTTCCAACGGGAACCGAGGGACCGTTCGTCAATACCGACTATGGTGACGTCGCCATCGCCACAGTCGCTGTCACCGGCGAAGGCTTTACTTACGAAGACATCCGGGAATCCGCGGACGATCTTCGCGAATATCTCTACACCGTCGATGGCATTTCCAAGGTCTCGCTTTACGGGGTTCAGGAGGAGCGGGTCTGGCTGGAAATCAATCCGCGCAAGCTCGCTTCAGTCGGGGTGCAGCTGAACCAGGTGCTGTCGGACCTGCAGGCCCAGAATGTCATTCTGCCTGCGGGGCAAATCGACGCCGATGGCGTCAATCTGATACTCGAGGCCAATGGCGATCTGAAATCCGTTGAAGAGATCGGAGACGTCCTGACGAAGGTCGAGGGTCTTTCGGGCTATGTGCGGCTAAAGGACCTGATGGATGTCAGACGCGGCTATGAGGACCCTGTCGACAAGCCGGTCTATTTCAACAGAGAGCCCGCTATCATCGTCGCCGTGGAAATGAACGATGCGGAAGACATCCAGAAGATCGGCAAGGCGCTCGAAGTTGCGGTTGCTGAATTCGAGCAGACACAGCCGATCGGAATTTCCTATCGCTTCTCCACGTTCCAGGAGACCAATGTCACACAGGCGATCAACAATGCGCTGTTCAACGTGTTGCAGACTTTCCTCGTCGTCGTGGTTGTCCTTCTGGTCTTCCTTGGTTTCAGGACGGCCTTCATCATCGCCTGCATCGTTCCCTTCACGGTGATGTTCGCGCTGGTCGGAATGCGCATTCTTGGCATCGACCTCCAGCAGATTTCGATTGCGGCGGTGATCATTTCGCTCGGCCTGCTTGTCGACAACGGGCTGGTGGTGGTGGAGGACATCCAAAACCGCATCAGGGCCGGCGAGGAGCCGGAAGTCGCGGCGATCGGGTCCGGACGTCAGTTTTTCATTCCGCTCGCCGTCGCCTCCATTACGACAGTGTCGGCTTTCATTCCGATGCTGATTCTCGATGGCGTCGAAGGTGAATTCGCCTATTCGCTGGGCGCAGTGGTGGGCGTCATGCTGGCCGGTTCGTGGATCACGGCCCTCTACATCCTGCCGCCGCTATGCGTGTGGTTCGCCAAGCGCAGTATGTCGGAAGCGCCGCCCGAACCCAATCGGTTGGTGCGCGTCTATGGCGGGCTGGTCTCGCGCAGCCTGCCGCTGGCGCCCTTCATCATGCTTGCCTGCTATGTGGTGGTCGTTCTCGCCGGCAGCGCGTTCTCCTCCATCAAGAAGGAAATGTTCCCACTCTCCGAGCGCGCTGAATACATGATCTATCTCGACATGCCCAAGGGCACGGCGATTTCCGCGACGCAGGCGGAAGCGCTGGCTGTCGAGGAGTGGCTGCTCGATAGTGAAGAAAACCCGGAAGTGCTCAACACCACCGTCTTCGTCGGCGATGGTGGGCCGCGTTTCTATCTGGCGTTGTCGCCGGCCGACACGGATCCCTCGTCGGCGTTCATTCTGGTCAATACGCAGTCCTACCAGGGCGCGGTCACGGCGGCGGCGCGCGCGTCCGATTATCTCTACGCGAACCATCCGGCGGCGCGCTTCAAGATCAAGCGGCTGTCCATGGGCGGCGGCGAATCCGGCATCGTCGAAATCAAAATTTCCGGGCCAGGCGCAGAAAAACTGCTCTATATCGCAGACGAGGTTGAACAGGCCTTCGCCGATGTGCCCGATATCGTCCAGAACGAGAACGACTGGGGCAACAAGTCGCTCAAGGTGGTCATTGACGTCTCCCAGAGCAAGGCGCGGGAACTCGGCATTTCGTCGAAGGAAATCTCGGACCTCATGGACACGTTCTATTCCGGGACGACCTATTCCACCTATCGCGAGGGCGATCAGTCGATTCCTATCGTCTTGCGCGCGGAAGAGGGCTTCCGCAGCAGTCTGGAGGATCTGGCGACGCTCGCCATTCCGGCCGACGGACGTCTCATTTCGCTCGATCAGGTGGCGACCTTCGATCCGCAACTGGAGTTCTCGCAGATGCGGCGCGAAAACCAGGTGCGCATGATCAAGGTCTCCGGCAAGAGCGATACGCTGTCAGCCGGCGAAGTTGTCGAGTTGCTGCGTCCGACGCTGGACAATCTCGATCTGGCCGGAGGCTACAAGCTGGAAATCGGCGGCGAGACGGAAAACAGCGCCGAGGTCAACGCGCTGCTTGCCGCCGGAATGCCGCCGGCGATCGTGGTGATGCTGATTGCGCTCATGTTCCAGTTCAATTCCGCGCGCCGGGTGGCTCTGACTTTCATGACGGTGCCGCTGATCATTATCGGATCTCCGCTGGCGTTGTTGTTGACCGGCGAACCGCTGAGTTTCTTCGCCATACTGGGCATGATCTCGCTGGCCGGCATCATTATCAACAACGCTATCGTGCTGATCGATCAGATCGATATCGAACGCCGGACACTGGAATTGCGGGAGGCGGTCGTCGAGGCGTCCAAGAAGCGCGTAACGCCGATTCTGCTTACGTCGCTGACGACGATTTTCGGTCTGATGCCCATGGCGATCGCCGGCGGGGCGTTGTTTGAACCGATGGCGACGCTGATGATTGGCGGTCTAGCGGTATCCTCGCTGCTTACGCTGTTCTTCGTTCCCGGAGGCTACTATCTGCTGTTCGGCGGCTTTTGGTATTGGCGGAAGCAACCGGAAGCCGAGCCGGCGTGACGTTCCGGTCCGCCCGCTTCGCCATACGGACGTTGAGCGGGCTGATGCCGAATTCGCGCTGAAAGGCCCTGCTGAAGGCCTCGCCGCTTTTGTATCCAAGCTGGCGGGCGACCATATGCACGCGCTGACCCTGCGCCATCCGCCGATGAGCGATTGTCAGCCGCCAGCGTCGGACGTAGGACTGCGGTGTTTCGCCGACCAGTCTCGAGAAGTGCTCGCAAAACCGACTTAGCGACATGCCGGCGACTTCTGCAAGGTCGCTGTTGCTCCATGATCGTCCCGGGTCTTCATGGACGGTCGCGAGGGCGCGGCTGATCTTCGGGTCGGACAGACCGGCAAGCATGCCCGCTGAGCTGCAGCCGCGCTCGATCGCATTGCGAAGAAGCTGGATTATCAGGATTTCGCACAGACGGTTCAGCACCTGTCCCGAACCACACCTTTGGGCGTCGGCCTCAAAGACGACCATCTGGAGAAGCCTTCGCGTCTCGTCGGATTCGCCTGCCGGAAAATCGAAACCCGGCGCCAGCGACGCCAAGACCGGATTGGACCGTCCGGCCCAGTCGATCTGCGCTTCGAACAACCGTTTTGCAGGCTCAATGCGGTTTGGCCCGCCCCCGGTCATCAACTCGGCGCCTTCAGGCAAGCCGTGGCGCCCGTAGATCACCAGATTGCCTTCGCCTGGCCTGGCAATCCGGGCGGTTACGGCCAGATGCTCCACCAGCGCTGAAAGCCTGTCAAATTTCTGCATACCAATATTCCGGATTCCAAGTCATATTTTTGAGAAATACCTGACAGAAACTTCTGTTATGTCAATCCCGAATGGAGACTAATCATGCTGACGCCACGAAAGAAAACACCCGATCTTGCCCTGCCAACACTGGGAGGCGATCTCTTCGATCTCGCAACGGAAAACGCTGAACGAGGCACGCTCCTCTGTTTCTATCGGGGGCTTCATTGTCCAATCTGCGCCACCTATCTCGGCGATCTTGAAAAACGCACGCCTGAATTTGCTGAGCGCGGCGTCAAGACGATCGCGATCAGTTCCGATGGTGAGGAGCGCACTCGGCAGATGGCCGGGAAGGTCGGGGCGGACGCCCTGCGTTTCGCCTACGACCTGCCGCTTTCAAAGGCGCGGGAATGGGGACTTTCCATCTCGACGTCGCGCGGCAAGACCTCGATCGGCATCGAGGAGCCGGCGCTGTTTTCCGAGCCCGGCGTCTTCCTGGTGACGCCTGAGCAGACTCTCTATTACGCCTATGTCCAGACGATGCCTTTCGCCCGGCCGAATTTCGGCGAACTCCTGAAAGCGCTGGATTTCGCCATCGAGAAGAATTATCCGGCTCGCGGCGAGTACACCGGGGAAGTCTGACCACAATCCGAACCAACCGCCAAACAGCAAACCGGCCGGTTTCCCCGGCCGGTTTCGTCATTTGATCGCTATGGCGGCGATCAGGCGGCGAGGTCGCGCAGCACCGTCTGCAGGATGCCGCCATTGTTGACGTAGTCGACTTCGTCGACTGTATCGATCCGGCAGATGATCGGGATGTCCTTCGTCGTTCCGTCGCCATAGGTAACCTTGGCGATCTTCGTCTCGCGCGGCTTGACGTCTTCCAGACCCTCGATCGATACGATCTCGTCGCCTTTCAGACCAAGGCTTTCCCAGCTCACGCCATCTTCCAGCACAAAGGGAATGACGCCCATGCCGACCAGGTTCGAACGGTGGATGCGCTCGAAGGACTGCGCAATCACGGCGCGCACGCCGAGAAGGTTGGTGCCCTTCGCCGCCCAGTCGCGAGACGAGCCGTTGCCGTATTCGACGCCGGCGAAGATCACGAGAGGCACGCCCTCCTGCTTGTAGAGCATGGCGGCGTCGTAAATCGACATCTCTTCTTTCGAAGGATAGTGGATCGTGTAGCCGCCTTCCTTGCCGTTCGGTCCAAGCATGTGGTTGCGAATGCGGATATTGGCGAATGTGCCCCGCATCATCACTTCGTGGTTGCCGCGCCGCGTGCCGTACTGGTTGAAGTCTGCGACCGCGACGTCGTGGTCGATCAGATATTCGCCGGCGGGCGACTGCGCCTTGATCGAACCGGCCGGTGAAATATGGTCGGTGGTGATCTTGTCGCCAAACAGGCCGAGCACGCGGGCGCCGACGATGTCGGTGATGCCCGAAGGCTGCTTGCCCATGCCCACGAAATAGGGCGGGTTCTGAACGTAGGTCGAATCATTGTCCCAGGCGTAGGTCTGGCCTTCCGGGGCCTGGACGTTGCGCCAGTTATCGTCACCCTTGAAGACGTCGGCGTATTTTTCGGCGAAGAGCTCGCGGGTGACGTTCTTTGCGATGAACTCCTGGATCTCGTGGGAGGTTGGCCAGATGTCCTTCAGAAACACCGGATTTCCGTCCTTGTCCTCGCCGATCGGCTCGGTAGTGAGGTCCTTCTTCACTGTGCCGGCCAGTGCATAGGCGACGACCAAAGGCGGTGACGCCAGGTAGTTGGCCTGGACGTCCGGCGAGACGCGGCCCTCGAAGTTGCGGTTACCCGACAGAACGCCGGCAGCGATCAGACCCTTGTCGTTGATCGTCTTGGAAACCGGTCCGGGAAGCGGTCCGGAGTTGCCGATGCAGGTCGTGCAGCCAAAGCCGACGAGATTGAAGCCCAGCTTGTCGAGATCGTCCTGCAGGCCAGCTGTTTTCAGATATTCGGCGACGACCTGCGATCCGGGCGCGAGCGAGGTCTTCACCCATGGCTTCGTCTTCAGGCCCTTCGCCACGGCGTTGCGCGCAAGCAGTCCTGCCCCGATCAGCACCGAGGGGTTGGAGGTGTTGGTGCAGGACGTGATGGCGGCGATCGCCACGTCGCCATGGCCCAGATCGTAGTCTTCGCCTTCGACCTGATAGCGACGGTCCGGATCGGTCGTCTTCTTGTATTCATCGGCCAGCGACTTTTCGAAGCCGGAGGCGATGCCTTCCAGCGGAATGCGGCCTTCCGGACGCTTCGGGCCGGCCATGGACGGCACCACGTCTCCGAGATCCAGTTCCAGCGTGTCGGTGAAGACGGGCTCTGCGGAGCCCGAATCGCGCCACATGCCCTGCGCCTTGCTGTATTCCTCGACGAGCGCGATGCGGTCCTCGTCGCGGCCGGTCATCGTCAGATAGGTGATGGTTTCGCTGTCGACGGGGAAGAAGCCGCAGGTCGCGCCATACTCCGGGCCCATGTTGGAAATGGTGGCGCGGTCGGCGAGCGTCATGTTTTCAAGGCCAGGGCCGAAGAATTCGACGAATTTCGAGACGACGCCCTTCTGGCGCAGCATCTGCACCACGGTCAGAACGATGTCGGTGGCGGTGATGCCTTCCTTCGGCTTGCCGGTCAGGCGGAAGCCGATGACTTCCGGAAGCAGCATGGAGATCGGCTGGCCAAGCATGGCCGCTTCTGCCTCGATGCCGCCAACGCCCCATCCGAGAACGCCAAGGCCGTTGATCATCGTGGTGTGCGAATCCGTGCCCACGCAGGTGTCCGGATAGGCGATGGTCTTGCCGTCCTCGTCCTTCGTCCAGACGGTCTGGCCGAGATATTCGAGATTGACCTGGTGGCAGATGCCCGTGCCCGGCGGCACGACGCGGAAGTTTTCGAAAGCCTGCTGACCCCACTTCAGGAACCGGTAGCGTTCGCCGTTGCGCTTGTATTCGTGCTCCACGTTGCGGGCGAAGGCCTGCGGTGTGCCGAATTCGTCGACGATCACCGAGTGATCGATCACCAGGTCGACGGGAACAAGCGGGTTGATCTTTTCCGGATCACCGCCGAGCGTCTTCATGGCGTCGCGCATCGCGGCCAGGTCAACCACGGCCGGAACGCCGGTGAAGTCCTGCATCAGCACGCGCGCGGGGCGGTAGGCGATTTCCTTGCCGGCCGTGCCCTTGTCGTTGAGCCACAGAGCGACGTTCTGAATGTCTTCCTTGGTCACCGTGCGGCCGTCTTCGTTGCGCAGCAGGTTTTCCAGAAGCACCTTCATCGAGAAGGGAAGGGCCGATATGCCGTCCAGCCCGTTCTTCTCGGCCAGCTTGAGATCGAAATAGGTATATTCCGCATCCCCGACTTTCAGGGTGCTGCGGCAGTTGAAGCTATCGAGTGATTGTGTCACAGGCGCTCTCATCCACGTTGGTTCACCGAATTCGGCGGGCGAACGCTCAAAATCGTGCAGATGCACGCTGAAGCCTGCGGGTACGGCCATTTCCGCTGTCCGCCCGTGGAAGACCAATCCCTTGCGATTGACCGTATTCCATGTTCGGCGCAAATATGATGTTCACGCCGACCGCTGGCGTGGTTGCCGGACTTATAGGCAATTTTGTAGAATGGTTCTAGAGCACATCTGTCAAAAACGGATTTTTTTCCGTGCTGCAACACGATTACGGAGGAAATCCCGCCCATGCGGCTTGTCGCCAAGGATCTGATCGTCGCACGCGCCGACAGGATATTCTTCCGAGGCGTCGAATTCGGCGTCGAGGAGGGCGAAGCGCTGCTGGTGACAGGCCCGAACGGCGTCGGCAAATCGACGCTTCTGCGCATGATCGCCGGCCTGCTAGCGGTACCCGGCGGGCGAATCACTCTTGAAGGCATGGACGATCGCAGCCTGGGCGAGGCGAGCCATTATCTTGGCCACCGCAACGCCATGAAACACGACATGAGCGTGCGGGAGAATCTCATCTTCTGGAAACAATTCATGCATGATGATCGATTCGGCAATGGCGCGCCGCTCTTCGAGGCGACCGAATCGCTGGGGTTAGGCGGTCTCGAGCATCTGCCCTTCGGATATCTGTCCGCCGGTCAGCAGCGCCGCATGGCGATGGCTCGCCTCTTGATGGTCCATCGGCCGGTCTGGATTCTCGACGAACCGACGGCCGCGCTGGACGCCGCATCGTCCGAGATGTTCGCAGGGTTGGTCCGGCGGCATATGTCGGACGGCGGCGTCGTGGTCGCCGCCACGCATCAGCCCCTCGGCCTTGACGCGGCGCACAGCCTGGCGCTCGATCCGAATGACCGGGCTGTCGAATTTGCGGCCGATCCCTTTGCACAGGACGACGTTGCGTAATGGGCGCGCTGTTTGTCCGCGATCTCAAACTGTCCCTGCGCGCAGGCGGCGGCGCGCTGCTTGGCATATTGTTCTTTCTTGCGGTGATAGCCGTCATTCCCTTCGGCGTCGGGCCGGACCTCAATCTGCTTGCGCGCATCGGTCCGGCGTTTGTGTGGATCGGCGCGCTGCTCGCCTCGCTGCTCGGTCTCGACCGGCTGTTCCAGATCGACCGGGAGGACGGGTCGCTCGACATCATGCTCATGCAGTCGACGCCGCTGGTGCTCACGGTACTGGTCAAATGTCTGGCGCACTGGACGGCGACCGGTCTGCCGCTGGTCATCGCTTCGCCGTTTCTCGGCTTGTTCATGAATATCAGCGGGGTCGCCATGGCGGCGGTATTTGTGACGCTGCTTGTCGGCTCGCCCGCGATCACGCTCATCGGCGCCGTAGGCGCAGCGGTCGCGGTCGCCCTGCCGCGCGGCGGCCTGCTCTTGGCGGTTCTGGTTCTGCCGCTCTCCATTCCAGTGCTGATCTTCGGCGTCAGCGCCGTCAATGGCGCGATCGCCGAGCCCGCGCCGTTCCTGCAACCCTTCCTCATTCTCGTTGCGATTACACTGTTCTTCGCGGTTCTCGGTCCGCTTGCCGCGGCTGCGGCATTGCGCGCGTCGTCTGATTGATCACGAGGACTTATATTGTCCGGAACGGTTCCAGGCTGTAAACAGGCGCCATGACGACGACCACGGCAGGCAACACATTCACGAACCTCGCCAATCCCACGCGGTTTCTGAACCTCAGCGGGACGGTGTTGCCGTGGATGGCCGGGGTTACGGCCCTGCTCTTCGCGGTCGGCCTTTTCATGGCGTTCACCGCTCCGGAAGATTACCAGCAGGGCGTCACCGTGCGCATCATGTACATCCACGTGCCGGCCGCATGGCTCTCGATGATGTGCTACACGGTGATGGCGATTTCGGCGATCGGAACGCTTGTCTGGCGGCATCCGCTGGCCGATGTTTCGGCCAAGGCGGCGGCGCCGATCGGCGCAGCGTTCACCTTTCTGGCGCTGATCACCGGATCGCTCTGGGGCAAACCCATGTGGGGCGCCTGGTGGGCCTGGGGCGATGCCCGCCTGACCTCCGTTTTCGTGCTTTTTCTCATGTATCTCGGCCTGATCGCGCTGATTCGCGCGATCCCCGATCCGTCGCGGGCGGTGCGATTGACGGCCATCGTCATTCTCGTCGGCTTCGTCAATATCCCGATCATCAAGTTCTCGGTCGAATGGTGGAACACGCTGCATCAGCCGGCGAGCGTCATCCGGCTGGACGGCCCGTCGATCCATCCCTCCATGCTCTATCCGCTGCTGGTGATGGCGCTGGCGTTCACGATGCTGTTCTTCACTCTGCATTTTTCGGCGATGCGGGCCGAGATCTGGCGCAGGCGCGTCGCTTCCATGCGGCGTCGCGCGGCCCAGGCCGCGGCGTGAGGGCCGGTTGATGAGCCATGACGTCTATGTCGCGCTGGCCTATGGAATCACGGCGATCGTTATCGCCGCGCTCATCCTGTGGGTCGTGCTTGACCAGCGCGCCCGCCGGGCCGAACTGAGCGAACTGGAAGCGCGCGGCGTGCGTCGCCGCTCGGACGCCGCCCCTGCAAGTGAGACGGATCATGGCGTCTGAGACAGAGAACGACAGCCGCCCAGCGCGCCGACGCGTGCCGTTCATCGCCTTCCTGCCGGTGGTAATCTTCGCGATTCTCGCGATCGTCTTCTTCGGCGTTTTGACCTCGGGCCGCGATGTGTCGGAAATTCCTTCGGCGCTGATCGGCCAGCAGGCCCCGTCTCTCGATCTTTCGCCACTGGAAGGTCTGACGCGCGACGGCGCGTCCGTTCCGGCTCTGACCGACGCGATGGTCGACGGCCAGCTGACCCTGGTCAATGTCTGGGCGAGCTGGTGCGTGCCCTGCCGGCAAGAGCATCCGTTGCTGATGGAACTAGCGAACGACGATCGCATTCGCGTCGTCGGCGTCAACTACAAGGACAAGAACGCCAACGCGCTGCGGTTTCTCGGTGAACTCGGCAACCCTTACGCCGCGGTCGGCGTCGACCCCAACGGCGCAGCCGCCATCGACTGGGGCGTCTACGGGATCCCCGAAAGCTTCCTCGTCGCCCCCGACGGCGAAATCGTCTTCAAGCAGGTAGGTCCGTTCAGCCCGACCAGCATCACCCGCGACTTGATGCCGGCGGTGGAGAAGGCCCTGGCCGGTTCGTGAAGTCGTTTTAGTTCGCGCCGCATCTGCAGCGCCGCATCTGAAGCGCCAAGGATGCTACTCTGCCGCCGAGCCGTCTTCTTCAGGCAAGGTGTGGCGCATGATCATCGGCATCTGGCTCATGGTGAAGGCGATGGTGATCGGCATGATGCCCCAGACCTTGAAGGCGACCCAGAAGTCCGTCGAGAAGGAGCGCCAGACGATCTCGTTGACGACCGCGAGGAAGACGAAAAACACGCCCCAGCGCAGCGTGAGCTTGCGCCAGCCTTCCGCGTCCAGCCGGAAGGCGCTGTCGAAGACGTAGCCCAGCAGCGACTTGCCGAAAAGCAGCCCGCCCAGAAGCACGCCGGCGAACAGCATGTTGACGATGGTCGGCTTCATCTTGATGAAGGTGTCGTTCTGCAGCCAGAGCGTCAGCGCGCCGAAGATGAAGACGACGATGCCGGACACCAGCGGCATGATCGGCAGGGTCCGGGTGAGGATCCATGAAAGCGTCAGCGCGATCGCGGTGGCTATCATGAACAGACCGGTCGCCAGGAAGATCGGTCCGCCGAAGACCGACAGCGCCGGATAGGATTCGATGAGGCTCTCGCCGCGAGCGTTGGCGAAGAAGAAAACCATGAGCGGGCCGAGCTCAAGCGCCAGCTTGAGAAGCGGATTGATGGTCTTTCTTTCCGTGCTGGACGGGTCTCGTTCAAACAGCGGCCGGTCCATGCGGCTTACTCCAGGTCTCGGGTTTCTGATTTGCCGGCCGGTACGCCGGCGATTGCGGATGCGAATTCGCGCGCCTCGAAGGGCTCAAGATCCTCCACGCCTTCGCCGACGCCGATGAAATAGACCGGCAGCTTGTGCTTCGCCGAAATGGCGACGAGGATGCCGCCGCGCGCGGTGCCGTCGAGCTTGGTCATGACCAGCCCGTTGACGCCGGCTACATTCTGGAAGATCTCGACCTGGCTGAGCGCATTCTGGCCGGTGGTGGCGTCAAGCGTCTGCAGCACCGTGTGCGGGGCTTCCGGGTCGTTCTTGCCGAGCACGCGGACGATCTTTTCCAGCTCCGCCATCAGCTCGGTCTTGTTTTGCAACCGGCCGGCCGTGTCGATGATCAGCACGTCGCTGCCGGCTTCCTTCGCCTGCTTCCAGGCGTCGAAGGCGAGGCCCGCCGCATCGGCGCCGAGTTTTGAAGAGACGACAGGGGATCCGGTGCGCTCGCCCCAGATCTTGAGCTGTTCGATCGCCGCGGCGCGGAACGTGTCGCCGGCGGCGAGCATGACGTCGAGGCCGCCCTCGCGCAGCTTGGCGGCGAGTTTGCCGATCGTCGTCGTCTTGCCGGTGCCGTTGACCCCGACGACGAGCACGACATGCGGCTTGTGCGCCAGATCCAGTTCCAGCGGCTTTGCGACAGGGTCCAGCACCTTGACGATTTCGCTCGCCATGATGCGCTGTACCTCTTCCGTCGAGATGTCGCGGCCGTAGCGGCCAGACGACAGCGTGTCCGTGATGCGCAGCGCAGTTTCCAGCCCGAGATCGGACTGGATCAGCACGTCTTCGAGGTCCTGCAGCGTGTCCTCGTCCAGCTTGCGCTTGTTGAAGACGCCGCTGATCTGCTCGGTCAGTTGCGACGTGGTGCGCGACAGGCCTTGTCTAAGCCGGGCGAAGAAGCCGCTCGGTTCGGCGACCGGCTCGAAGGCGGCTTCCACCGGTTGGGATACCGGTTCTTCCGGTTCTGAGGCGACAGGTTCCGCTTCCTTCGGCGCTGCCGCCGCAGTCGTTTCTTCCGCAGGCGCCTTGTCTTCCGTCGGCGCTGCCTCCGCCGAAGCAGCTTCGTCTTCTTTCGGAGACCTGATTTCGGTTTCGGAACCGGTTTCTACGTCCGTTTCCGGGCTCGCCGCCTGCGTTTCCGGTTCGGATGTCTGTTCGCTCTCGCCGGGCGCCGCATCCGCGATCTTTTCGTCTGGCGCGGCTGCGTCTTCCCTGGCCGGCGTCTCCGTCGCAGGCTCTACCTCCGCCTCGGCCGGTGGTTCCGGTTTCTCCTCTGCCTTTTTCAAACCGGGGAAAATCGGCGGCTGACGTCTCGCGATCGCCGGCTTCCATTCCTCCCAGGAAGTGTCTTCTTCCACCGGCTTTTCCGCAGCGGCCGGCGCGGCTTCTTCCACCGGCCGAGGCTCTTGCTCCGCTGCCGGTTGGCTTTCATCTTCCTGTTCGGAAACGGGTTCTTCCGGCTCGGTCTCCGCAAGCGTTTCGATGTCGATTTCGAGCTCTATTTCGGGTTCCGTATCCGACGTTTCTTCTGTTTCGGCCTCCGGTTCCAAAGGCTGTTCCGGTTCCGGATCAGGTTGTGGCGGCTCGACGGGCGTGCTGACCGCCGTCGGTATTTCGGGCGGCAGTTCGGGCCGGTCGGCCTGTTGCGGCTCGTCGTCCCACTTCACTCGCGGAGAGGCGGCCCGGCTTTCGGCGGACGCTTTGTTCTTGTCTTCCGTCTTCTTAGAGCTGAAGGAGAAGACCTTTTTGATAAAACCAAGTGCCATTTACGCTGCCTGACTGCCGGATTGGTGGTCGATGGGGGCGGCTGTGAGCCGGTCGCCATTCTGCCCGTCGATGGTAACGGACACAATCTCTCCCGGCCGGCCATCCCCGGTCTCCACCAGCGTGAAGTTTTCGGCGCGTCCGAGGCCGGGCCGCTCGACGAGCACCTTCTGTGTGGCGCCGATCATTCGCTCCAGGTGACGTTGATGCGCCTCATTGCCCTTTTCACGCAGTCGCGCAGCGCGCTGCTTGATCAGGCCGCGGTCGTGCTGGGGCATGCGCGCAGCGGGCGTGCCCTCGCGCGGGGAATAGGGAAAGACGTGTAGATAGGCGAGGTCGCAGTCGTCAACGAGAGACAGCGCATTGTCGAACATGGCTTCCGTTTCCGTCGGAAAGCCAGCGATGATGTCGGCGCCGAAGGCCATGTCCGGCCGCAAGGCGCGAACCGTGTTGCAGAAATCCACAGCGTCGGCGCGTAGATGCCGTCGCTTCATCCGCTTCAGCATCATGTCGTCGCCATGCTGAAGCGACAAGTGAAGATGCGGCATGAAACGCGGCTCTCCCGCGATCAGCTCCATAAGGTGATCGTCAGCCTCGATGGAATCGATCGAGGACAGCCGCAGCCGTTCGATCTCGGGAATCTCGTCCAGGATCGTGCGGGCGAGTTTTCCGAGCGTCGGCCGGCCGGGCAGGTCCGCGCCATAACTTGTTGCGTCCACACCGGTCACAACCACTTCGCGATAGCCATTGGCGGTGAGTTTCCTGACCTGTTCGACCACCGCGCCCATCGGCACGGATCGCGAATTGCCGCGGCCATAGGGAATGATGCAGAAGGTGCAGCGATGGTCGCAGCCGTTCTGCACCTGCACGAAGGCGCGCGCGCGGCCCTCAATTGCATCCACCATCTGCGGCGCGGTCGCCTTGACGCTCATGATGTTGTTGACGCGGATCTTTTCTTCCGCCGAAACGCCGAAATCCGGCAGACGTCGATAGCTGGCCGATTTCAGCTTTTCCTCGTTGCCGAGAACGGCGTCGACCTCGTCCATTTCGGCGAAGCCTTCCGCCTCCGTCTGGGCCGCGCAGCCGGTGACGATAATGCGGGCGTGCGGATTGTCGCGTCTGGCGCGGCGGATCGTCTGCTTGGCCTGCCGCACCGCCTCGGCCGTCACCGCGCAGGTGTTGACCAGGATAGCGTTGTTGAGGCCGGCGCCTTCCGCCTCGCGGCGCATGACTTCAGATTCATAGGTGTTCAGCCGGCAGCCGAAGGTGATGATGTCGACGCCGCTCATGAGACGGCCCCGGTTTCCGCCGTGTCCGGCTCCCAGACGCCGGTCTTCGGGTCGAGCGCGCCGGAAAATTCCCATTCGGCCGGTCCGGTCATGATGACGTGGTCGTCGCGCTTGCGCCATTCGATGGCGAGCGGCCCGCCCGGAACATTGACCGCAACCGATCGACCGGTGCGCCCGGTGCGGGCGGCCGAAACCGCAGCCGAACAGGCCGCCGATCCGCAAGCCCTTGTCAGGCCAGCGCCTCGCTCCCAGGTCCGCAGATCGATCTCCTTGTCCGACAGCACCCGCGCGATGGAGATATTGGCCCTTTCCGGAAATATCGGATGATGTTCGAGCAACGGTCCGAACCGTTCCAGATCGTAGCCGTTAACATCGGTATCGACCCAGAAGATCGCATGCGGATTGCCCATCGACATAACGGACGGCGAGTGCAGAACCGGCGCGTCGATCGGTCCGATCTGCAACTCGATCATGCGGGTGTCGCGAAATTCTTCGGAAAGCGGGATCCGGTCCCAGCGGAATTCCGGCGTTCCCATATCGACGGAAATCGAACCGTCTTCGTGTTCGCTTGCGTTGAGAATGCCGACGATGGTCTGAAAGGTGAAGACCCGCCGCCCGGTTTCAGCGGCCAACGCCTGCACGACGCAACGCATGCCGTTGCCGCAGGCCTGCGCCTTCGAGCCGTCGGAATTCAGGATGTCGACCCAGGCGTCCGTTCCGGCGCGCTTGGGATCGTGTATCGCCATGATCTGGTCGAAGGCGGTGCGGCTGTCGCCGGCCAGTGCGATCGCGGCTTCGGGCGCAACAACGTCGTCGCGGCCGCGCATGTCGACCACGAGTATGTCGTTTCCTAATCCGTTCATCTTCGCAAAAGGCGCCATTGTCCTGTCCGGTGCCGAATTTGAGCCGTATATGGCCGAAGTGCCGGTAAATTGCCAGTGCCCGCTGAAAAAAGCGTTACGGGAAACTCAGCTTTTCGGGACGCGCCAGGCCTCGCCGGCGGTGAGCGGTCGAAAGCGCTCGCGTTCGATCGCAAATTGCTCAAGGGCTGCTTGCAGCGCGTGAACAGGATCCTCGATCCCCTCGTTGGTCAACTGCACCGTGCCCCAATGGTGGCCGACGGCGTAAGCGGCGCCGCAGAGCTTCAGGCCAGCCACGGCTTCCTCCGGGTTCTGATGCTGCGGCTTCATGAACCAGCGCGGCTCGTAGGCGCCGATCGGAAGCAGCGCCAGGCGGAAGTCGCCGTGTTTGCGCCGCGCCTCGCGATAGTTGATACCGTCGTGAAACCCGGTGTCGCCGATGTGGTAGACTTTTCCTGCTCCGCCTTCGATCACAAAGGCCGCCCAAAGCGCCATGCGCCGATCGGTCGAACCGCGCGCCGACCAGTGATGGCAAGGCTCGAAATGCAGCGTCAGGCCCTGTTCGAGCTGGATAGTGTCGCCCCAGTCGCCGACGGCGATGCGCATGTCCGGAACGGCGCTTTTTACGATCGTGTCATTGCCGAGCGGCGTCACCACAAGCGGGTCGTGGTCCTGGCGCAGCCGCTTCAACGTCTCCAGGTCGAGATGGTCGTAGTGGTTATGCGTCAGAAGAACCGCGTCGATTGGCGGCAGATCGTCGAAAGCAATGCCAGGTTCAATGCGCCTCTTCGGCCCTGCGAAAGACAGGGGGCTCGTGCGTTCCGACCAGAGAGGATCGGTAAGCAGATTGACGCCGTCCATCTGCACCAGCATCGTCGCATGGCCGACCATGGTGACGATGATGTCGCCGTTCTCTACCCGTTGTTCCGGCTTTGCGTTGAGGTGCGGACTTTCATAGCGTTTCGGCCAGCGCGCGCGTTTTTCGGTGAATTGCCATTTCAGGACGTCGCGCAAGGAGCCAGGCGCCACGCCGCCGGGATTGAAAAACAGCTTTCCGTCGAAATGGTCCGTCTTCGGACCCTGGTAATAGGGATTGTTTCTTTTGGCGCCGATCATCGTGGATGTCAGATAGGCGCTCCGTTGCTGCGTTCAATGCGCGGAGACCTCGGACAGGTCTCTTTTCTCGTGGATCATCAAGACGGCGAGGGTTTCTTGTTCGATCCGCCGGCGCGCACGCTGATGGCGAAGGCGATGGCGCAGACCAGGCAGAAGACGAAAAGGAACCACATGGCGCCGCTGTATCCGGCCATGAAGGCGGTCTTGAAGAGGGGCAGGATCTTGTCTTCCAGACCGGGCGCCAGTTCGCCGAGCAATTTTTTGACTTGGCTGGGATCGGACAAGACGCTGCGGATCAGATCCTGATCCTTGGCATCCAGCGTGATGTTGAGTTGCGCGAGCGCGGCGTCGAGGCTGGCCTTGTCGCGCTCCTCGAGAATCAGGCCGCCCACGGCTAGGCCGATGCTGGAGCCGATGTTCCAGACCGTGTAGAGCACGCCGATTGCGAGACCCGACATAGTCGCCGGCAGGGCCAAGGTTGCGGCGAATGTGGAGGTGGCCTGCATCAGACCCCATCCGAGACCGAACAGGCCGAGGCCGAACAGCACGAAAAGCGCCGGACTGTCCGGTGTGAAGAAGCTCTGCGCCAGCGCCGCCGCAACGAGAAAAACCAGGCCGGTCATGATGAAGCGGACGGGACCGTTCTTTTCGGCGAGGTCGCCGATGAGCGGCGGAATGATCACGACGAGCGCCGAGATCGGCAGGAGCATCAGTCCTGCGACATACGGAATCTCGTTGCGCACGACCTGCAGGTAGAGCGATGGAAGGAAGAAGCCGAGGCCGATGAAGGCGCCAATCGCCAGCGCCATGATGTTGCAGGCGAGAAACAGAGGGATCCCGAATAGCTTGAAGTCGAGTATGGGCGATTCAGCCTGGTATTCGACGACCACAAACGCGGCGAGAAACACGATTCCGGCCACGATCATGGCGATCGAGGCAGGCGCGTCCCATCCCCAGTTGTTGCCCTTCATGATGAAAGTGACGATGGCGATCATGCCGGGAGTGAACAGCGCGAGCCCGAGCCAGTCCAGTTTCTCGTCGGTCTGTCGCGGCGTTTCACGAACGGCGCCCCACGCAATGGCGAATCCGAGGATCACCATGGGCGCGTTGACGTAAAAGGCCCAGCGCCACGAGAGGAATGAAAGGAACAGTCCACCGAGCACCGGCCCGATCGCCATACCGAAGCCTGTGATGCTCATGAAAACGGCCAGCGCCTTGCTGCGTTCGGATTCCGGAAAATGATGAGTGACGAGGGCAGCGCCGCAGGTCAGCGTTATGGCGCCGGCAATGCCTTGTGCAAACCGGCAGGCGATCAGCAGGGTGGTGTTCTCGGCCATGCCGGCGATCAGCGATGCGACGGTGAAGACGACGGCGCCGGCGTACAGAACCATGCGGCGTCCGTAGATGTCGCCCATCCGTCCGGCCGTGACCATGCAGGTCGTCAGCATCAGGATGAAGGCGTTCATCACCCACTGGAGATCGTCGACCGATGCATTGAGGTCGCGCTGAACGCCGGGCAGGATCGTGTTGACGATCGTGAAATCGACAAAGACGACAATGCTGAGAATGCTGATGCCGATCAGCGCCCGCCACTTTCCGGTTTGTGACTCCTGCAAGCGCCTCTCCGTCTGTTGCATCCCGACCGCGTGGTGCGCGTCAGCCTAACACCTGCCGGTTGTGGAGGCAATTTCGACGTTACTTGCGGATGAAGAAGAAGCATTGGCCGGCTTTGTGCGATTTATCACAGAACGACGGTCGCTCTTCATTCTATCAATAGGCAGACTGCAGTCCTGCCCCGCCCAGGCATGTCGACTGCAGTCATTGCAAGCGCTGTCAGAGAGAGTGGATGGGGCTCCTCGACAGCGCGGTTGCGCAGGATAAAGGACCTCCCATGACCTGCGGCAACCGGGGACGGCGCAGCCGGTGCGCCGTCCCCCTTTTTTAGGCTTTTCCGGGTCTTCTCAATCGTCCTTGATGTTTTTCTCCATGAGACGCTGGAAAAGTCGGGGCGACAGCCGATTGATCATCCAGGACAGCCGCGCGACGCGGCCGACGGGAATCATGTCGCGTTCCGCGTCGAGGCCCTTCAGGATTATTTTTGCAGCGTCGTCGGCCGTCATCGTATCGATGCTGTCGGTCGCCGAACCCGGCCGGGAGACGCCGTCCGTCTGTCTTGCCGGATTGCCTTCGTTGGTGGCGATGAAGGACGGCGCGGCGATTACGGTTCTGACGCCATGGATTTTTTCCTCGGACCGCAAAGAGCCGAAAAATCCTTCCAGCGCGTGCTTGCTGGCCGCGTAGGCGGTGCGCCGGGCAAGCGGCGAGAAACCCGCCACGGAAGAAATCGCCAGATGCGCGCCTTTCGATTTCCGGATGTCCTCCAGAAAATGCCGGGCAGTCTCGACGGCCGCAAAATAGTTGATTTCGAAGACGCGGCGATGCGCCTCCGGCGAACTCTCGGCGAATGCCCCGATCAGCGTAACACCCGCATTGTAGACGACCATGTCGATCGAAGGACGTTCGGCGCGGATTGCGTCACAGGTGGCCGCGAGTCTGTCGCTGTCGGTGATGTCGCATGGCCAGGCCTTTTGCTGCTCGGATTCGCCGATGGCCTCGAGTTCCGGTCCCGGAAGATCGATCAGCGCCGTGTGCCAGCCGCGCGCCTGCAGCCCGGTCGCCAGCGCGCGGCCGAGCCCGCCTGCGCCGCCGGTGATGACTGCGGTGCGCATCAAAGCCCGGCCGCCTTGCGCCAGAGTTCGAAGACTTCGGCGCTGGCGAGTTCAGGCGTATAGCCGAAATCGCGCTTCAGGGCGGTGTTGTCGAGAACCGGCCTGAATTGAAGAAAACGTACCTGCTCCGGACCGTATTGCGACAGTCCGAGAGGTTTGGCGATGGCGAGTGCGCCCTTCAAAGCGGGCGCCGGTATCGACAGCACCGGTTTTTTCAGCATCGCTGCGATCTCCTTCACCGACAGGGCCCCGTCTCCGGCGACATTGTAGATGCCTTGCGGGCCGTCGGTCGCGGCGCGCAGCAGGATGCGCGCCAGATCCTTCGTCCAGATGAAGACGAAGGGACTGTCCGATCCCGCAACCGCAAGCAGACGTTTGCGGTGAAACAGCGCCGTGATCTGGTTTTCAAGGCCGGCGCCCAGCACGGTTCCCACGCGCAGGATCACCTGTTCGAGTTGCGGCGCGTTGATGCGGGCCTCCGCCAGCACCTCCTCGACCAGCCGCTTGTGCCAGGAATAGGCGAATTCCCTGTTGCCGCGCAGCGGATCGAGTTCGGTGAGCGGCACGGGATTGTCGGCGTGATAGCCATAGGCCGCGCCAGACGATGTGACGACGATGCGGCGCACGCCGTTCGCCAGGCAGGCGTCCAGCACGTTGCGGGTTCCGGTCACATCCACCGCGTAGGCGAAATCGCGCGACATGCCCTTCGGCGGCGTGACGATGGAGGCGAGATGCACCACCACCTCCGGCTTCGCCCTGGCGATCACCTCGGCCGGGTCCGGGCCGCGCACGTCCATTGTTGCGAAACGCACGTTTTTCGAAAGCTTCGGAGGTTTGCGAATATCCGTCGCAACGACCAGATCGCCGGTGGGCGTCAGTTGCTTCAGCAGCGCCATGCCGAGATTGCCGGAGGCGCCGGTAATCAGCATGCGTTTCAACGCGCGGCCTCTGTCCGGGACATCCAGTGCGCCAGCGCAATGCCCGATATGGCGTGCCAGATACCCCAAAAGGCCGCCACGACGGCCATGCCGCCAAGGCCGCCGAAGAAGGTGAAGATCAGGACAAGGCCCAGTCCGGAGTTCTGGATGCCGGTCTCGATGGTCACGGCGCGCCGGTCGTACTCGGACAGGCCGCTCAGGCGCGCCAGCAAGTAACCTCCGCCGAGCGCCAGGGCGTTATGCAGGAAGACGAAGGCGGCGACCATGCCCGCATAGTTCAGGAAGAATGTCCAGTTGGCGGCGAGCGCGATGACAATGAAGGCGAGGAAGATTGCCATGGAGAGCCATTGCATCGGCTTGCGGATCTTCGCCGATATTTCCGGGCGCCAGGTGTTCAGCGCGACGCCAAGGCAAAGCGGCAGTATCAGCATAAACGCGACCGTGATCGCCACAGAGACGGGATCGATGAACGTCGTCTCAAGGATTTTCCGCGTCGGTTCGTAAAGATTGCCCCAGAGTGCGATATTGGCGGGCGTCAGGGCGATCGCCCCGACCGTGGCGAAGGCCGTCATCGATACGGACAGGGCCGCGTTGCCGCCGGCGCGATGCGTGATGAAATTGGAGATATTGCCGCCCGGACAGGCGGCGACAAGAATAAGGCCGAGGGCGATCGAAGGGCGCGGCTGCAGCGCAAGGATCATAAGGAAGGTCAGCACCGGCAGTACGATAAACTGCGAGCACAGGCCGACGACGAGGGCCTTCGGCGCATGCAGCAGACGCCGGAAATCGGATAGCCTCAGGTCGAGGGCGATCGAAAACATGACGATCGCCAATATGCCGTTGAGCAACTGCAGGCTGCCCGGGCTGAAATTCAGCGTAATGGCGTCGATATCGTTCATGCCTTCCCCCCGGCAAGCGAGGCGATGCGATCGGTGATTGCCTTGCGGTAGGTCGCCTTGTCGACGTAATAGGCCATGCGGGCCAGCTTGACATAATTCATGCCGCCGGTCAGCCGCTCGAAGCCGCCAGCCTTTTCGTCGTGAATTTTTCGGGCCGCCTCGCTGCCTGATTTCAGGCCCGTGATGTAACGCGCGACCATCTCAGCCTGTTCATGGCGTCCCTGCCATCCAAGGCCGGACGCCTCGACCATGCCGAGCACGAATAGGTCATCGCGATCCGGATGCATACAGTTGAGATAGAGGTGCGGCGCGTCGCCTTGCCAGTTGAGGTATTGACTGTCGATAAAAGGATAGTGCAGCCGGTAGCCGGTGGCGGCCAGCACCATGTCGTAGTTCGCCGAGGTTCCGTCCCTGAAATGGACCGTATTGCCTTCGAAACGCTTCACGTCCGGTCGGATCGTGATGTCGCCATGGCCGGCGTGAAAGAGAATGAGGGAATTGACGACCGGATGCGATTCGTAAAGCGCGTAGTCCGGTTTCGGGAAGCCGTATTTCTGCGGGTCGCCGACAAACCAGCGCAGGATCACGCCGTCGATGCGCCGTTTCAGCCACATCGGCAGCTTGATGGCGCCGCCCACGGTGTCGGCCGGTTTGCCGAACACATATTTAGGCACGAAGTAGTAGCCGCGCCGCATGGAGAGGTCGCAGCTTTTGCCGTGGTGAATGGCGTCGACCGCGATATCGCAGCCGGAATTGCCTGCCCCGATCACCAGCACCCGTTTGTCGTCAAACTGCTTCGGAGAGCGGTACTGGCTGGAGTGGATCAGTTCGCCGGCGAAGTCGCCATCGAACTCCGGCATGTTGGGTTCGGAAAGCGTGCCATTGGCGATCAGAACGCCGGCGAAGATTTTCTCCTGTTCGCCGCCGTCCGTGTTGCGCCAGCGCACGCGCCAGCCTTCGCCGCCCTCGCCGACGGGTTCTGTCGATAGTACTTCCGTTTTGAAGTGGTAGTGTTTGTTGAGATCGAAATGGCTGGCGAAGTCACGAAAATAGGTTCGCATCTCGCGGTGTGACGGATATTCGGCGACCTTGTCCGCCATCGGGAAATCCGTGAACTCTGTCATCCGCTTGGAGGATATGAGATGCGCCGTGTCGTACATGGTCGAGCGCGGGCTCTCGATATCCCACAGACCGCCGACATCGTCGTGCAATTCGAAGCCCTCGAAAGGGATTTTCTGTTCGACCAGGGTCTTCGCCATGGCGAGACCCATCGGTCCGGCTCCGATCAGCGCCCAGGCGTCCGTCGTCTCGATGTTTTTGTTCGTTTGTTTGGTCATCCGAGTGGAAACTCCTCCATCCCACTCGTATTAATTTGAACGAACGTTAAAAATAGTGCAAGATATTTTTATGAATGCGGTCAGGACGCAGGAATCACGACGCCAAAGGGCGCCTTCGAAACGCTCGCTCGAAACCCGGGCCCGCGTTCTCGACGCGGCCGAAAAGCTGTTCGCAGAACGCGGTTTCGACGGGGCGTCGCTGCGCGACATGGCCAAGCTCGCCGGGGTCCACCTCGCCCAGGTCAATTTTCACGGCGGCGCCAAGGAAGATCTTTTCTTCACGGTCGTCGCGCGGCGCGCAGGCGAACTGTCGCAATTGCGCCTGCAGGCGCTCGAAGATGTAAAGGCGCGTGGCCGACCAACGGTCAGGAGCGTACTCGAGGCGTTCATCCACCCCTATCTGGACCAGGCGGCGCATGGCGGGCCGCAGTGGCTGGCATACGCCAGGCTGATCGCCCATGTCTCGACCGACATTCGATGGCGGCATATCAGCGAGGCCTGCTTCGATCCGGTCGCGACCGCCTTTGCTCGCGAAATCGCGATGCTTTATCCGGGCAGCGACCACAGGAAAATCGTAGCGGCTCTGGTTTTTTCGGTGTCGGCGATGTTGTCGCTTACGACGGCCCGCTGGCGCATCGACGCGCTCGCCGGAGCCGAAGCGGACGGCATGTCAATGGAGCGCTGTCTTCTCGACTATTGCGAGGCGGGAATCAGGGCTGCTCTTTCTTAAACCGGGCGCCGTCGACCTCGAACAGCAGGGAAGCGGCGAGCATGCGGCGCAGCCATTTCTCGAATACGCGCACCTTTTCGGATTTGCGCCTGTGAAGCCCAGTGACCAACCAGTAGGAAAAGCCTGTTGGATGGCAATCCGGCAGGGGCGCCACGAGCCGTCCCATCTCGAGCGCATCGAAGGCCAGCGTTTCCCAGGCGAGAAACACGCCCTGGCCGGCGATGGCGGCGTCCAGGCACAACGACCCGTCGGAAAAGCGGGGGCCGTCGCCCAGCATGGATTGATCATAGCCCTGGGGCGACAGCCAGGTGTTCCACTGGAACATCTCGCCTTCGTCGCGAATGATCGGAACATGCGCCAGATCCTCGATCCTCTCGATCTTCGCGCCGATCGCCGGGCTGCACACAGGAAAGACCCGGTGTTCGACCAGCGTTTCGGCCTGCACGTCCGTCCAGCCGCCCTTGCCGACGCGAATACAGACGTCGACGTCCGACAATTCAGGATTGACGAGCGCAATGGAAGCGTCGACCCGGACGCGGATGTCAGGATGTTCCTTGTAGAAATCCGTCAAGCGCCATACCAGCCACTTGCCGGCGAAGACGGGCGCGACCGATACGGTCAGCGTGTCGCTGCTTGCCTGTTCGGCAAGGGAAACCGCCGTTGAAAGTTCGGCCATCGCGGCTGTGAGATGGCGCATCACCTCGCGGCCACGCGGCGTCACTTCCAGACCTTTCGCCTTTCTGTCGAACAACGTCTGACCAAGTTGAAGCTCTGTCTTCTGCACCTGCTGGCTCACCGCGCCCGGGGTCACGCCGAGTTCCTCAGCGGCAAGTCGCAAGTTGCCGAGCCGCCCGACAGCCTCGATCGCCCGCAATCCGGAAAGATGGACGCGATTCAGATTCTTCATTCAGTTTTTCTAAAACAGTGACCAGAAAAAGTCGATGGTAATTGGCCAAATCGATCCGATATTGGTTGAGCTATGCTAAACAGTATTCGAAATCTCATCCGACGGCTTATGCCGGTCCGGCGCGTTTGCAGGGCGCCGGACGTCAGTTGGAGATGCGACCCGCTCTCCCATCCCGATTTGCGCGCCATGTCGGTCCGCGATCTGGGCGACACGCCCTTTGATCCAACCCGGTTCTGCTGAACCGGGGTGTTTCGATTACGGGTGACACGCGACCTGCGTGAAGCTAATCTCCCGGTGAATGCGAAACGGTCAGCTTTGGGAGGAGTCAATGATCGAAGTCGACGCATTGACCACGCTGTCTGCGCTTGCGCGCGCCAATGCCAAAAGGGCGCCGGACCAGCTTGCAAACAGGTTTGAGGGCCGGGACACCACCTTCGCCGAATTCGACGCCAATGTCAGCGCCGTCGCCGGGGCGCTGGAATACTCTGGCGCCGTCAGGATCGCCTATCTCGGAAAAAACAGTGATTGGGCTTTCGAGCTATATATCGGCGCCGGCCGGGCCGGCGGCGTTTTCGCGCCCATCAACTGGCGTCTCGCGCCACGCGAGGTTGCGCAGATCATCGAAACCTTCGAGCCGGACTTGCTGTTCGTCGGCCCCGAGTTTCATGACGTCGTCAGGGAAATCTCCGGTCAGCTTCCAGACAGTCTGGGTTTCGTGGCCATGGAAGGCGGGCATGAGGCCTGGCCGTCCTATGAAGAGTGGCGGGAAGCCGGGCGCGCGGCGCATTGCATTGACTGCGCCGAACCGGACAAGCCGACGCTGGTGCTGTTTACCTCGGGCACGACGGGGTTGCCGAAGGGCGTGACGCTCACCCATTTCAATCTGCTCAGTCAGCGGGTAGCGGCCGCCGCGGCCAATTTTTCCTACGACAACTGGCAGGATGACGACGTCAATCTCGTCGCTATGCCGGTCGCCCATATCGGCGGCGTTGGTTCATGGAATCTCGGTTTCGCCAATGCCTGCGCTGCGGTGATCACCCGCGAGTTCAGCGCCGAGTCGGCGATCGACGCCATTGAAGAGGATCGGGCGAGCAGAATGTTCCTGGTGCCGGCGGCCGTGCAGTTGGTGGTCCGTCATCCGCGCGCAAAAACCGCAGATTTTTCCGCCGTGCGTTCGATTTTCTATGGCGCCGCCCCGATGCCGCTCGAACTGCTGCGTGAGGCGATGGCGCTGATCGGTTGCGAGTTCGCGCAGGTTTACGGCATGACCGAAACAACGGGGACCGTCTCGATCCTCATGCCGGAAGATCATGATCCGGCTGGTTCGCCGCGCATGCTGTCGGCCGGCAAGGCGATGCCGGGCGCCGAAATCTGCATCATGGACCCCGAGGGCAACAAGCTCCCGCCGGGCGCAATCGGCGAGGTGGCGATCCGCGGCGCCACCGTCATGCCGGGCTACTGGAACAATGACGACGCCACGCGGGCGGTCAAGAGCGGCGACGGCTGGCTGCGTTCGGGCGACGCCGGCTATATCGACGAAGACGGCTACGTCTTCATCCACGACCGCATCAAGGACATGATCGTTTCCGGCGCCGAGAACGTCTATCCTGCAGAGGTTGAGAACGCCATTTTCGGCCATCCTGATGTCGGCGAGGTCGCCGTCATCGGCATTCCCGACGATGACTGGGGCGAGGCCGTCAAGGCGATCGTCACGGCCCGGCCCGGCCATACGGTCGACCCGCAAAGCGTGATTGCCTGGGCGAGACAGAGGCTCGCCCACTTCAAGTGCCCGAAGTCGGTTGACTTGGTCGCGCAAATGCCACGCAATGCGACGGGAAAGCTCCTGAAGCGGGAATTGCGCAAACCCTACTGGGAAGGCCGCGCGCGTCAGGTGAACTGATATTCGCGGCGCATCCGCATGGTCGACAAACACGAAAAAGCCCGCAGGGCGGAACTGCTGCGGAAGAAAGGTTTCCGCTCTCGTCCGAAATCGATTGAGGGCGTCAAGCCACGGTTCCCGAACTATCTTGTTCCATACGCCTGTTTCGAATGTCGCCGATCCGTCAAAATTCCTCCGCGGGACAAGACCGCGCGGTGTCCGCAATGCGGGGGTGATCTTCACTGGATGGGGCGTGCGTTCAAACCACCGCGAAGAACGGACCTCAAGCAATGGATGAAAGTTGAAAAGCTCCGCATGGCCGGCTTTCTGTTCGCCAGTTTTCACAGCTTCAAGGACGCGGAAGCCTATCCCGAGACGTTGCGGGAGGTTGCCGATTTCATTGAGCGCAATCCGGACCACCCAATGCGCATAAGAAACTCATGATCGGTTCATTGATGAAAGTCGTATTACGAACTCTGTTTCTGGGTTATCGACAATATCTCGCTGGTTATTCTGGCCCATGTGTGCAGACGCATAGCTTGTTGCCGTCCGGGTCGCGGAAATAGGCGCCGTAGTAGTTGGCATGGTATTCTGGCCTGAGCCCCGGTTCGCCTTCTGAAATGGCTCCTGCCGCAATGGCAGCGTTGTAGGCGACGTCGACCTGTGTTCGCGACGAGGCAAGGAATGCCGTCATGGAGCCGTTGCCGACGGTCGCTGCTTTGCCGTCCAAAGGTGTGGTGATAACGAAGAGCGGTCGGTCAGCGTCTTGCGCCTTCCAGCCAGCCCAGGGCTGGTCGTCCTCGCGGAACTTCAGTTCGAAACCGAGCAACGACAGGATAGGGTTGTAAAAGGCGAAAGCCCTTTCGAAATCGGACACGCCGACGGTAACATGCGAAAACATCGGATTCCTTCTTGTCGCGCGGAGAGTGTCGCTGTAGAGCAGGGTTAACCGGCCGGGTGGATGATGCTGTCCGTCCCGCCAGTCCGTCAAGGCGTTCGCAGCGCGGTCGCCGGGAATGTCAGCAAAGATTGTCCGAGTGGGAGAGTATATCCATGAGTGGAGACAGCAACGATATTGACAGCCGAATCAAAGCGCTTGGCGACCGGATCAAGGCGCATCGCGAGAAACTCGAGCTGCATGGCCTGTTCGCCAAGGATCACGAGATCACTGAAAAGGAATTGCATTCCCGCTGGAGCGAGTTGAAGTCGGAAGTCGAATCCCAGACGCACGACCACGAAACAGCGCACAAAAAGGCTGACTGGCTGCACAAGTCGATCATGAAATGGGTCGACGCGGTTGATCTCGACTACAAGGCCTGAGGTTTCCGGCGAAAGCTGGATTTCAACAGCAAGAAGCGGAGTGTGACGGATTGTCGCCCGTTGCATAGGCGCCTCATTCACAGGAGGTTCCGATGCCCGTTATTTTCAAACCGCTTCCCACAGATGCTGCACGCGCCCTGCAGGCCGGAGGTCCGGACGCCTACGGCAAACCGCCAGAGCGCCGTGTCTCGGAGGGGGTGGGCACACCCTGCCGACATTGCCTGAAGCAAGTCGCCGCGGGCAAACCCTATCTCGTTGTCGCCTACCGACCGTTCAAAACTGTCCAGCCCTATGCCGAGACGGGACCGCTGTTCCTGTGCGCCGAAGCCTGCGAGTCAGCCGCCCCGTCCGCATTGGCGCCGGAGATGCTCGAGAGCCCGAACTACATCGTTCGCGGCTACAATGCCGAAGAACAGATCATCTATGGAACAGGAGCCGTAACGCCGACCGCGGAGATCGTCGCGCAGGCGGAATCGATCTTCGCCGATGAGGCGGTCGCCTTCGTGCACGTGCGGTCAGCGACCAACAATTGCTATCAGTTCCTAATCGAGCGCGCTTGAGGGGTCACTGGAGATGGCGGGTTTTGCCCTGACGCGGTAAGGTCGCCGGATGACCAAACGTCTGATCATCGTGACGGCGGATGAGAGCAGCCGCGAGCGCATTCTCAAGATTGCTGAAGAGGCGCAGGTGCTCGACTGCCGTATCTACGCCATCGACGGGAACGACGGCCAGCAGGTCGTGCACCTGCTCGTCGGCGACCGGAACCGGCAGGAAGTTCTGGACCAGTTGCAAAGCGCCGTCGCTTCGAACGGCGATTGGCGCATTACGATCCTTCCCGTGGAAGCCAGCTTGCCGCGTGAGGAGATTACGGACGAGGAAAGCCGCAAGGCGCTGGAAGGAACCTCCGGAGAAAGCCGCGAGGAGCTCTACAACGACGTTTCACGCGGCGCGAAGCTGGATATGAATTTCTTCGTTTTCGCCGCTCTGTCGACTGTCGTTGCGGCGATTGGCCTGCTCCAGGACAATGTGGCCGTCGTCATCGGCGCCATGGTGATCGCGCCCTTGCTCGGGCCCAATCTCGCCTTTGCGCTGGGCGTTGCACTCGGCGATCAGAAGCTGATGGGGCGAGCCGTCCTCACCAACGCCGCCGGCATCGCCTTCACGCTGGCGATCTGCATTGTGCTCGGGCTGCTCCTGCCGGTGAATCTTGGAAGTCACGAGCTGGTCGCGCGCACTGAGACCGGTTTCGACGGCATCGCCCTGGCCCTGGCGTCCGGCGCGGCCGCGGCGCTCTCCTTGTCGACGGGGCTTTCTTCGGCGCTGGTCGGCGTGATGGTCGCGGTGGCGCTTCTGCCGCCGGCCGCGACCGTCGGGCTGATGCTGGGCGCCGGTCACCTCGATCTGGCGCTCGGCGCGCTGACCCTGCTCGCCGTCAATATCGTGTGTCTTAATCTGTCCGCCCAGCTCACTTTCGTGTTGCGCGGCGTGCGCCCGCGGACCTGGTTCGAGAAGAAAAACGCCCAGCGGGCCGTGCGCGTCAACGCCGCGATCTGGTTCGCGCTGCTCGTGCTCCTGACGGCGCTGCTGTTGCTGCGGTTCTACGACGTGCTCTGAACGCCGGGTTATTTTCCGGTGAGGCGGTCGTAATGCGACCGCGCCTGCTCGATGCGGTGCGTGTTGTCCCGCGTCCAGTCTGCGAGGCGGGAAACCGGCTCGAGCAGTTCGTGGCCGAGCTCGGTCAGTTCATAGCTGACGCTCGGCGGGCTGGTCGGTTCGACGGTCCGATTTACGAATCCGTCCCGCTCCAGATTGCGCAGGGTCGTCGTCAGCATCTTCTGCGATATTCCGCCGATGCGTCGTCGCAATTCACTGAAGCGCAGGGTTTCGCTTCCGAGAAAGGTCACGACCATCATGGTCCACTTGTCGCCGACGCGGGAAAGCATCTGCGAGATGGCGCGGCATTCGGCAGTTTCGAGATGGTTATCAGGTTTCAAAAAAGTGCCTCCTTGCCAATTCGCTTTAGCGCACCTTAATAGTGCTGGTATAAATTATATACCACCTATCCAAAGGAGACTAGCATGCCTCGAATAGCCGTCATCATCGGCTCAACCCGCGACACCCGTTTCGCCGAAAAGCCGGCTCAATGGATCGCCGATTTTGCCAAATCTCGCGGCGACATGGAAGTGGAGCTCGTCGATATCAAGGACTTCGACCTGCCTTTCTTCAACGAAGCCGCCTCCAATTTCTGGATGTCGTCCAGTGATCCGAACGCCGTGCGCTGGCAGAACAAGATCGGCGAATTCGACGGATACATCTTCGTTACGTCCGAATATAACCGGTCAATACCGGCCTCTCTCAAGAATGCGCTCGACCAGGCATACAAGGAATGGATGAAGAAGCCTGCGGCGATTGTCGCCTATGGCGGCGTCGGCGGAGCGTTTGCGACCGATCATCTTCGCACCATCGCGATCGAGCTGCAGATGGTCCCGGTGCGCGGCGCGGTGCATATTGGCGGCGGCGAGTTCATGAAGGTCCATCCGATGGGCGAGAACAAGCCGATGAGCGAGATCGAGCAGGTTCTGACGCCTGGCGCAACCGCCATGCTCGACAGTCTCCTGTGGTGGGCCAACCTGACGAAGAAGGGCCGTGAGGAAGACCTCGTCAAAGAAGCCGCATAGTTCGATCTTCGTCGAAGCATTGGCGGAAACAATCGTGCCAGAGTGGTTCCGGAATCAACGAGAAACCGGAACCATGATCACCTGCTTCATTCGCTATCACATAGACCCCACGAAGAAACAGCAATTCATCGAATACGCCCGGAACTGGGGCGAGGCGATACCGCGGTGCGGCGCGGACCTCATCGGATATTTCGCCCCGCATGAGGGATCGGCGACGCTGGCCTATGGCGTTTACAATATTGAGAGTCTGGCGGCGTATGAAGACTACCGCCGGCGGCTAGCCGAAGATCCGCTCGGCAGAGAGAATTATGAATTCGCTCAGCGAGAGAAATTCATCCTGCGCGAGGACCGGACCTTCCTGAAGCTCGCCTCCGCGCCGCATGGGGACAGCCGCATGTTCGACGCTGAATGAGCGCGCGAGCCGGACGCGGGCGGGAACTTGCACTCCTTGCTCTGCTGGCCATGCTCTGGGGATCGTCCTATCTTTTCCTCAAGATCGCTGTGACGGAAATCCCGCCACTCACGGTGATTGCGATTCGGGTCTCAATCGCGGCGCTCGTGCTCATGACGGTGCTGGCTGTTCGGGGGGAGAGGTTGCCGCGCGACATCGCGACTTGGCGAATGCTTTTTGTCCAATCTTTCTTCACCAGTATCGGAGCCTGGACGATCTTGGCCTGGGGAGCGCAATATGTCGAGAGCAGCCTCGCCAGCGTTCTCAATTCCACGTCCCCCATTTTTGTCTTCTTCATAACGCTGATTGTCACGCGACATGAAAGCGTCGGTTTGCTGCGGTTTACCGGCGCCTGCCTCGGCCTCGCCGGCGTTGTACTGATCGTCGGCGTCGACGCCTTGCAGGGCCTCGGTCAACAGGTTGCAGGTCAGCTTGCGGCCGTCACCGGCGCCATTCTCTATGCATGCGCGGCCATTTATGGCGGCCGGTTCGCGCATATGTCGTCGCCGGTCATTGCGGCCGGAACCATGGTCGCGGCGACGGCGGTTCTCGTACCGGTCAGCGTGATCGTGGACCGGCCATGGACGCTTGATCCCTCGACTGCTGCAATCGTGTCCGCCGTGACCCTGGGCGTGTTCAGCACCGGCCTTGCTCTGTTGATCTATTTCCGTCTCGTCCGCACGCTCGGCTCTCTGGGCGTCGCCAGTCAGTCCTATTTGCGCGCCGGCATTGGTGTGCTTCTGGGTGTTGCGTTTCTCGGGGAACGTATGGACGCCGTCGTCGCCATCGGGCTGGCGGCTGCGGTTTTGGGCGTCGCTCTCATCAATGCTCCCGTGTCGGGCTTTCTGCGCAGGAGCGCCCACCGCCCAGTGGCGTGATGCACATGGCCATTGCCTGTTGTGTCCTGAGAGTGAATGCGCAACATGGCGCGAAACCCGAAAAGGCGCGCCATGACGACCGTCAACTGGAAAGAGGCATCCCCCGACATCATTCTCGATTTCTGGTTTCCGGATAACGGGCACGAGGCGTCGTTGGAAACGCACAGGGATTTCTGGGTCTGGCGCATGCGCGGCGGGGCCGATGAAGCGATCTGCTCCGATTTTGCAGAGCTGACCGAGGCGGCGGCGCGCGGCCTGCTCGATCACTGGGCGCAGACGCCCTATGGCCGGCTCGCACTCGTCATCGCGCTCGACCAGTTTCCACGTTCGCTATGGCGCGGAACGCCCGGCGCCTACGCCCAGGACATCAAGGCGGCGCGTCTTGTGCTCGAAGCCTTCGAGAACGGCCATTTCGGGGCGCTGAAGCACCCCTGGGAAAAGCAGTTTTATCTTATTTCCATCGGACATTGCGAGGGGCTGGATCACCTCAAGCGCATGCGGATGCTCAGGCCCTACGCGCTCGCCATCCTCGAAGAGGCGCCAAAACATCTGATCCCGTCCTACCGCCGTTCGCTCGAACAGAACGACATCGTCACCGGCGTTATCGAACGCTTCGGGCGGCATCCGCATCGCAACGCCATACTCGGGCGCGTCTCGACTGCGGATGAGGAGGCTTACATAGCAGCGGGAGAATTCCCGCACGAGCGCGAGATTCCTAAAACGCTGATCTGATATCGCCGTCTCCCGCGCTTTTGCGCGGGTGAGAATTGGATCTCGTTTCTACTTCGCCTGCCGGCGTTGCCTGACTTCGAAAAGGGCGGCCTCCAAGGCGTTTTCGATATGCTCGCTGTCATCGCGATCAAGACCGGCGAGATCCACGTGAAGATGGAAATGATTGGAATTGCGGTCGATCACGTCGCCTGCTTCCTTGTCTACAAGGTCGTGAATGCCTTCCACGACATAGGGCACGACCTCGCGGCTGATGCCTTTCAGGGAGATCGGCTCCAGGGCGCGCGCCTTGATGGTGTTCTGCACCAGCGCATAGGTTTCGTAGCTGATGACGATGCCGCCCGGTTCGGCGATCGATTCCAGCCGCGCCGCCAGATTGGCCTCGGCGCCGATGATCGTGTAGTCCATCCGGTCGGCGCTGCCGAAATTGCCGACATTGCAGTAACCGGTGTTGATGCCCATGCGCGACTGGAAGGGCGCTTCTATGCCCTGCCGCCGCCATTCCCGGTTGAGCTCGACCATGCGTCGCTGCATGGCGATCGCCATTTCGAGGCAGGCCTGGGCGTCGCCGGCGGCGCCCTTCGTTTCCGGGTCGCCGAAGAAGACGAGAATGGCGTCGCCGATGAATTTGTCGACGGTGGCGCCGTATTCATGGGCGATCTTCGCCATCTCCGTGAAATACTCGTTCAGAAGGCTCGTCAGTTCCTCTGGCTGCAGCCGCTCGGAGGTGACCGTGAAATCCTTGATGTCCGAGAAGAAGATAGTGAGCTTCTTGCGCTCCGTCGAAATGACGGCGTCGCGGGCGCCGCTGAAAATCGACTTGTAGACCTGCGGCGACAGATACTTTGATATTTTCATGGAGACGGAGGCGAGGAAGGAGTTCGCCTCTTCGAGTTCGTCGTTCATCCGGCCGAACTGGACGGCCTGACGCCATTGCAGGAAGGCGAAGGCCAGTCCGAAAGAGCCTGCAGCCAGCAGATAGAGCAGCAAATATTTGAACGAGAAGATGTTCGCGGCGATCGGCTGCTCCAGCGTAATCGACTGGATGCCGCGTATGTCGCCCGCCTTCCAGTCCTGGCGGGGGCTCAGCGGATGGCTGTTGTGGCAGGCGACGCAGGCCTTTCCCATGACAATGGGAACCGCCATGCGGATCTGCCGGCTGAGCGTCGAACCGGATATTTCCGTCACGCTCGCGTCGGGATCGCCCTCCGCCCTGAGTTGTTGCAGCGCCAACGTCTCGAAGCTGTCCAGATTGTGGGGAGCGCGGCTCTTGAAGGGCTCATCCGAAACGAATCGATAGCGAATGCTGTTGCCGACCACATCGATCACTTGGCCGAGCTCAATGGAAAGCGTCGCCGGTATCGGGATGCCGCCGTCGATTTCGCGATAATTCTGCGCCGGCGTGGTTTCGCCATGGTTTGCCAGCACCCGACCGACGACGTTGGAGGAATAGTAGCCGCGAATTTCTGAGATCATCGAGTTGAGCTGGCCGGCCTGCCGGTTCAGCGAGGTGTTCGACAGGTCTCTCAGATCCAGCCATACGGCAACAGGCAGGGCTGCCAGGGCGATGATGACGAACAGGCTGAACCACAACGGATGCTTCATCAGAGCGCGGCCGATCCTGTCGGCGGCGGCGGCGAGGCCGTCTGACGGGTCGGAACTGTGCTGCGGCTCTGCCATCGCTTGTCACGTCCTGATCTGGTCGTGTGATATTGAATTGATGCAACCGGAAATTAAGCGCCAGGATAAACCGGTTTTGGTTAACGGATGCCTTAAATCCGATCAGTCTTTCGTCGCCATCGAAGGCGGCGTCACCAAGCGCCGCGCGGCGACCGCCTCGCGATGTGAAATGAAGGTCGCGGCGGCGACAACGATGCCACCGCCGAGCATCACAAAGGGATCGAGTGGTTCGCCGAACAGGATGATGCCGATAAGCGCCGCCCATACCAGTTGAAGAAACTGGATCGGCTGGGTGATGGTGATGGGCGCGGCGCGAAACGCGCGCGTCATCGTAAAATGACCCAGGGTCGCCACCGCCGCCGTAATGGCCAGCCAGAGCGTGTCGGAGAGCGACGGGGTCGTCCATGTGAAGATAGCGAAGGGCAGCAGGATCAGCGTGCAGAAAATGGAGAGCATCAGCACGATTTCGGAAACGTCGGCTTTTTCGGTCAGGTGCTTGGCGAGCAGAAAGGAGGTTGCGAACAGCGGGGCTGCGCAGAGCTGGGCGATCTGGCCGCTGGAAAATTCGCTCAAGCCCGGCCTGAGGATCACCATGGTGCCGAGCAGACCCACCACGAGGGCGGTGATGCGCCGCGCATGCAGTTTTTCGTTCATGAACAGGGCGGCGCCAATGGTTACGAACAGCGGCGCGACATATCCGAGCGCAGTGACTTCGGCGATCGGGAGGCGGGCCATGGCGTAGAACCACATGATCACGGCGATGCCGTGGATCGTGCCGCGGATCGCGTGCAGTTTCATGATAGCGGGTTTTGGCGGCCGCTTCATCATCCGGATCAGCATGGGCAAAAAGAAGAGGACGCCGAATGCATAGCGCAGGAAGGCGGCTTCCGGCGCGGACACGCTTGTACCGACAAAGCGCACGATGCCGGTGACGCATGCAAAGCACAGCGTCGTCAGAACCATCCATCCGATGCCCGCCATAACGGAATCGGTGGGTCGTGTCGCATTGTCACTCATAAATCCCGGCCATGTCGCAAAAGGGGTGCTGGAGCAGGCGCTCTTTTGATGCCTTCCTCCCGAAGGAGATCAAGCATGCACAGATTTTGATGGTGAACAAGTTAAGCTCGAAAGGTGTGGTGAAACACATTCTCACCAATAACGGGCACCCTGTCTGGTCTTGACATTTGCGCCGCGATCCTGTTTACCGCGCCCACTATCCGCGAAGAGTTGAAACTCCGAGCCGCTGACCGGGACCCGCAAAGGTGTAAAGAGATCCCGGAAGCCAACATCCGGCAGCGCAGTGCGCCCCCGGGTGCGTTTTTGCATTGCGCCGGTCTTTGAGGCCGGTCAAACCGTTCCGGCTAAATCGGCAAGCCGGGGTTGCGATCACGCGGATGAAGAACGATCTTTCGGGGAATGACCCTCGGAAGAGAAGGATTGATGGATGTTTGAAAGCCTGCAGGACCGCCTCGGTTCCATTCTCAACGGACTGACCGGCCGTGGCGCGCTGTCCGACAAGGATGTGTCGGCCGCGCTGCGCGAGGTGCGTCGGGCGCTGCTCGAGGCCGACGTGGCGCTCGAAGTCGTGCGCGATTTCACCGAAAAAGTGCGTGAGAAAGCCGTCGGCTCCGAGGTCCTCAAATCCATCAAGCCCGGCCAGATGGTCGTCAAGATCGTCCATGACGAACTGGTCGAAATGCTGGGTTCCGAAGGCGTTGCGATCGATCTGAACGCGCCGGCGCCGGTTGTCGTCATGATGGTCGGTCTGCAGGGCTCGGGCAAGACCACGACCACCGGCAAGATCGCCGCTCGACTGACCCAGCGCGACCGTCGCAAGGTGCTGATGGCCTCGCTCGACACGCGCCGTCCGGCCGCCCAGGAGCAATTGCGCCAGATTGGCGAACAGACCGGCGTCGAAACGCTGCCGATCATTCCCGGCCAGTCGCCCACCGACATCGCCGGACGCGCCGTCCAGGCGGCGAAGCTCGGCGGCCACGACGTTGTCATCCTTGATACGGCCGGCCGCACCCATATCGACGAGCCGCTGATGGTCGAGATGGCCAATATCCGGCAAAAGGCCAACCCGCATGAAATCCTGCTGGTGGCCGACGCCCTGACCGGTCAGGACGCCGTCAACCTCGCGCGCAACTTCGACGATCGCGTCGGAATAACCGGCCTCGTGCTCACCCGCATGGACGGCGACGGCCGCGGCGGCGCGGCGCTTTCCATGCGCGCGGTCACCGGCAAGCCGATCAAGCTCATCGGCGTCGGCGAGAAGATGGACGCGCTTGAGGAATTCCACCCCAAGCGCATCGCCGACCGCATTCTCGGCATGGGCGATATCGTGTCGCTGGTGGAAAAGGCGGCCGAATCGATCGACGCGGAAAAAGCGCAGGCCATGGCCGAGCGCATGAAGGCCGGCAAGTTCGATCTCAACGACCTGGAAGACCAGCTCAAGCAGATGCAGAAGCTCGGCGGCGTCGGCGGCATCATGGGCATGATGCCCGGCGTCGGCAAGATGAAGGACCAGATGGCGGCGGCCGGTGTCGACGATTCGATCTTCAAGCGCCAGCTCGCGATAATATCTTCCATGACGCGCCGCGAACGCGCGCATCCCGAACTCCTGAAACATTCGCGCAAGAAGCGTATCGCCGCCGGATCGGGCACCAGCGCGGCCGACATCAACAAGCTGCTCAAGATGCACCGCCAGATGGGCGACATGATGAAATCCATGGGCGGCAAGGGCAAGAAGGGCGGCATGCTCGGCAAGATGATGGGCGGTCTCGGCGGCGGCATGGGCGGCCTCGGAGGCATGGGCGGCATGCCGGATCTGTCCTCGATGGATCCGAAGCAACTCGAAGCCCTGCAGAAACAGGCCGAGGCGGCGGGCCTCGGCAAGGGAAGCGGCGGGCTTCCCGGTCTTGGAGGAGGAATGCCCGGAGCGGGCGGATTGCCGGGGCTTGGCGGCCCGCGGCTTCCCGGATTGCCCGGCGTTCAGAAAAAGAAGTGAGAAGACAATGAGCACCGATCCGCAACAGCAGCTCGCCGAGCTGCGCCGCTCGATCGACAATTTCGACGCGGCGCTGATTCATATTCTTGCGGAACGGTTCCGCTGCACCCAGGCCGTCGGGCGCCTCAAGGCGGAATTCGATATGCCGCCGGCCGATCCGGACCGGGAGAAGATACAGGTCGAACGGTTGAGGCGTCTTGCCTCGGAAGCCGATCTCGACACCGATTTCGCCGAGGCGTTCCTGAACTTCATCATCAAGGAAGTCATACGGCACCACGAAGCTTTTCGCGAGGAGGCGGCGGCCAAATAGCCCGCCCGCAGACGCGAACGGAACAGGCCGCCGCGGCGGTCGTAAACAGAAACGAACGAGTAACGAAGGAATAGAACTCATGGCACTGAAAATTCGTCTGGCCCGTGGCGGCTCCAAAAAGCGTCCCTACTATCATGTCGTCGTCGCCGATGTGCGTTCGCCGCGCGATGGCCGCTTCATTGAAAAGCTCGGCATGTGGAACCCGATGCTGCCGAAGGACGCCCAGCGCGTCGAACTGAACGAGGAGCGCATCAAGCACTGGCTCGATCAGGGCGCAAAGCCGACCGACCGCGTTCTGCGCTTCCTCGACGCAGCTGGCCTTGCAAAGCGTACGGAACGCAACAATCCGAACAAGGCGCTGCCCGGCAAGAAGGCGCAGGAGCGTATCGATGAGCAGAAGGCTAAGGCCGAAGAAGCAGCCGCCGCCGCAGACGCTCCGGCCGAGGAAGCCGCCGCCGAATAGGCGGCGATACGGGGCGGCGGGCCAGGCGGTTCCCGCTCCATTCGGATCTGACTGCTGATGTCGGGCGGCAAACAACCGGTTCTCATGGCTGTGATCGGCGCGCCGCACGGCGTCAGGGGAGAGGTGCGGGTCAAGCCCTTCGGCGAAGACCCGCTTGCGCTTGGCGACTACGGGCCGCTGTTCGACGACAAGGGCAACGCCTATAAAGTCAAGGCGATCCGGCCCTCCAAGACGGTCGTCGTCGTGCGTTTCGACGCGGTCAACAGCCGGGAGCAAGCCGAAGCCCTGAACGGAACCGAGCTTTTCATCGATCGGTCCCGCCTGCCGGATGATGCGCTCGAAGACGACGAGTATTTCCAGGCCGATCTTGTCGGAATGACCGTTCGCGACGCCGAGGCGAAGGATTACGGACAGGTGATCGCCATTCATGATTTCGGCGGCGGCGATATTATCGAACTGCGCAAGGGCGACGCCCGTTCGGTGATGATCCCTTTCAACGGGGACGCGGTCACCGATATCGACATGGAAAGCCGCGTCATAACGGTTTCGCCGCTCGAGGCCGGTCTCGGGGACGAAGACGAGCCAGGCCCCGGCAGCCGCAAACGGCGTCCGCCGCGCCGCAAGCAGGCGGAGCAGGGCGGTTGAGTTTCCGCGCGAGCATTCTCACCCTCTATCCGCAGATGTTTCCGGGACCCTTGTCCGCATCGCTCGCCGGCCGGGCGCTCGAGCGTGGCGACTGGTCGCTTGAGACGGTCCAGATCCGCGACTTTGCGACCGACCGGCATCGCAGAGTTGACGACACGCCGGCCGGCGGCGGCGCCGGCATGGTTCTGAAGGCCGACGTGCTGGCGCGCGCAATCGATCATGCCAGCCCTGAGAGCGATGCGCGGCCAAGACTTCTCATGAGCCCGCGCGGCGCGCCTTTGACGCAGGAACGCGTGCGCGCGTTGGCAGAGGGTCACGGCGTCGTCATCGTCTGCGGCCGTTTCGAGGGCGTCGACCAGCGGGTTATCGACGGCCGCGATCTGGAAGAATTGTCGGTCGGCGATTATGTCCTGTCCGGAGGCGAACCGGCGGCGATCGTCGTGCTCGATGCGATCGTGCGGCTTCTGCCCGGCGTCATGGGCAACGCTCATTCCGGGCAGTCGGAAAGTTTCGAGGACGATCTCCTGGAATATCCGCAGTACACGAAACCGCCGGCCTTCGAGGGTCGGTCGATCCCGGAGGTGCTGTTGTCCGGCAACCATGCGGAGATCGATCGCTGGCGCCGGGAGCAATCGGAGGCGTTGACGATGCGTCGCCGTCCGGATCTTCGCGAACGCAAAAAAAACGAGCAGAAGGGATGACATGGCGGGGTTCATGGTGTAATAGCCCCCGCAACTCGGATCAATCCGAGAACCATCAAGCAAAGAATGGCGTAAACGCTCCTGCCGTAAAGGCGCCCCTTGAGGCTTTGACCAAGAGGAGATTCGAGAGCGCTCTGGCTGTTTCAGAAGAAAGAAAGGTCAAGGGCCATGGATATCATCCGTGAAATCGAGGCTGAGGAAGCCGCGCGTATCGAAGCAAAACGCACGCTGCCGGAATTTTCCGCCGGCGACACCGTGCGCGTTCTGGTTCGCGTGACGGAAGGAACGCGCACCCGCGTTCAGGCCTATGAAGGCGTCTGCATCGCCCGCTCCGGCGGCGGCATCAACGAGAACTTCACTGTCCGCAAGATTTCCTACGGCGAAGGCGTCGAGCGCGTTTTCCCGGTCTACTCGCCGCTGGTTGAAGGCGTCGAAGTCGTGCGCCGCGGCAAGGTCCGCCGCGCCAAGCTCTACTATCTGCGTGAACGCCGCGGCAAGTCTGCGCGCATCACCGAAAACACCAACGTGCGCTCGCGCAAACTGAACGAAGCCGAGCGCAAGGCGATCGCCGACGAAAAGGCGCGCATCGAGGCTGAAAAGATCGCAGCCGCTGAAGCGCTGGCGGCCGAGAAGGCAGCCGCGGAAGCCGCTGAAAAGGAAGCAGCCGCAAAGGCGGCCGCCGAAGCAGCAGCTGCGGAAGAAGCGCCGGCTGAAAACAGCGGCGAATAAGCCTCCATCATCTTTCAGGGATTATCGAACGCGCCTCCTGTCGGGGGCGCGTTTTGTTTTTGCGGGTTCGAATATTCCGGCGCCGTTCGTATAACTTGTAGAGTCCGTCGATTTCGTGAAAAGATGAGCTATTCGGCGCCGGCCGCGTTCGGCGCAACCTGCGATATGTTCGTTTCATTGGGAGACATCCATGACCCTGCTCAAGACAGCTTTCACCGCCCTTGCCGCGCTAGCGGTCTCCACGGCCGCCGCCCTCGCCTCCGATCTTCCGGATTTCGGCGGACGCAATATCGTCGTGGTGACGGAAAACGCCTATCCGCCGCTGCAATTCATCGATCCGAAGACCGGCGATCAGATCGGCTGGGAATATGATGCGATGAACGAGATCGCGAAGCGGCTCAATATCAACGTTACGTACCAGAACACAAGCTGGGATGCGATGATCCAGGCGGTCTCGGATGGTCAGTACGACATCGGCATGACCGGCATCACCATCAAGGAAGACCGTAAGGAAAAGGTAGATTTTTCCGATCCCTATATGCGGTCGCAGATGTTCATGCTGGTGCGCGGCGATGAAGAGCGGTTCAGCGACGCCGCCTCGTTCGCCGCCTTCGAAGACGGCCTGGTCGGCGCGCAGGCCGGCACCACGCCGTTCTATGTCGCCGTCTATGACGTGCTCGACGGAAACGAGCAGAACCCGCGCATCAAGTTGTTCGAGACTTTCGGCGCCCAGGTTCAGGCGCTGCGCACCGGCGATATTGATCTCGTGCTGACCGACGGCACGGCGGGCGAAGGCTACGTGAAGGCGTCCGACGGCGCCCTCAAGCTGGTTGGCGAGCCGCTTGGCACGGAAGATTTCGGCTTCATCTTCCCCAAGGGCACGGATCTGGTCGAGCCGATCAATGCGGCGGTCGCTGCAATGAAGGAAGACGGCACGATCGACGCGCTGAACAAGAAGTGGTTCCTGGATTACGAGCTCGGCAAATAGGCGGCTTTGACGCCCGCCCTGCTCGACCATGAGCGCAAGGCGCAGCTCTGGCGACGGTGATTTTCCCTACTGGCTCGTCGCGGCCGTAATCGCCGCCGTGGCGATCGCGGTCGTCATCGTCGGAGACGACCTCTACCGCCAGGTCTTTGCAGTCGTTTCCAAAGGCGTGTGGATCACCATCTTCGTGACGGTGGTGGCCTTCGCGCTCGCCTCCGCCATCGGCCTGCTGCTCGCTGTCATGGGACTCTCGGAGTCGATCGTCCTTCGCCAGACCGCGCGCTTCTACGTCGAGATCATTCGCGGCGTGCCGATCCTGGTCCTGTTGTTCTATATCGCTTTCGTCGGCGCGCCGGGTTTTGTGCATTTATGGAACTGGATCACCCTGCCGCTGCAGAGCGCGGGTCTGGTCGAACCGCTGCTGGTGCGGGACATTTCGCTTCTGTGGCGAGCGATCATTTCCCTGATGATCGGTTATTCGGCCTTCATATCGGAGGTTTTCAGGGCCGGCATTATGGCGGTCGACGAGGGGCAGGTGGAGGCGGCGAAGGCGCTCGGCCTCAATCGCTGGCAGCGTTTTCGGTTGATCGTCATGCCACAGGCCCTGCGCACCATCCTGCCGCCGCTCGGCAATGATTTCGTGGCGCTGGTCAAGGATTCCTCGCTGGTCTCTGTCCTCGGCGTCGCCGACCTCACCCAGATGGGCAAGGTCTATGCGTCAGGCTCCTTTCGATTCTTCGAAACCTATTCCATCGTCGCCTATATATACCTCATCCTGACGATCGGGCTGTCTCTCGCCTTGCGGGCGCTGGAGCGAAGGCTTCGGAAAGCCAGCCGGGCAAAGGGCAATGCCTGATTGCCGAGGCGGAGAAAGCTTGATATGAAACGTCCACCATGCGTGTACTGATCAGACAAGCCCTGGCCTTTTTCGGACCCGTTCGACATCGTACGTCGACGGCGTTTCTGCCTGTGCATGATCACAAGCGGTTGCCTGGTCGGTTCTTTGCGCGGCTCAAGCATTCGCACGGCTGCCTATCGGCGCCCCAAATCTGAAGTTCCTTGCTCTGTGCAGCGTCCGTGGACTGAACTTCCGATTTGATAGGAACGCCGGCTGGATTGTGTCGCCGGCGTGGTAATCGGATTTGAAGTTGCCGCATGAGACCGCTGAAATGATCAAGGAACGTCATAATCAAATCACCAGAGGCTAACGAGAAGGGTTCGCCCTTGACGGATACCTCGGAAACGCTCGCAATTTTCGGAATGAACCTATGACAAAACCAAGAACACTGTACGACAAGATCTGGGACGACCACCTGGTGGACGAGCAGGATGATGGAACATGCCTGCTCTATATCGATCGCCATCTTGTCCATGAAGTCACCAGCCCGCAGGCTTTCGAAGGCCTGCGCGACACCGGACGGCGCGTTCGCCATCCCTCCCGCACGCTCGCTGTCGTCGACCATAACGTTCCGACGACGCCAGACCGTGTCAACGGCATCATGAACGAGGAAAGCCGCATTCAGGTCGAGGCGCTGGCCAAGAACGCAGCCGAGTTCGATCTGCAATATTTCAACGAGGCGGACATCCGCCAGGGCATCGTCCACATCGTCGGCCCCGAGCAGGGGTTCACCCTGCCCGGAACCACCATCGTATGCGGCGACAGCCACACTTCCACCCATGGCGCGTTCGGCGCCCTGGCGCACGGCATCGGCACGTCCGAGGTCGAGCATGTGCTGGCCACGCAGACCCTGATCCAGAAAAAGGCCAGGAACATGCTGGTCCGGGTGGATAATTCGCTGCCCGAAGGCGTGACGGCCAAGGATATCATTCTGGCGATCATCGGCGAGATCGGCACGGCCGGCGGCACCGGCCACGTCATCGAATTCGCCGGGCAGGCGATCAAGGAACTGACGATGGAAGGCCGCATGACGGTCTGCAACATGACGATCGAGGGCGGCGCCCGCGCCGGACTGATCGCGCCCGATGAAAAGGCTTTCGAATATCTCAAGGACCGTCCGATGTCGCCGAAAGGCGAGCACTGGGAACAGGCCGTCGCTCACTGGCGCACCCTGAAATCGGATGAAGGCGCGCATTTCGACAAGACCATCGTTCTCGACGCCCAAAGCCTGCCGCCCATCGTCTCCTGGGGTTCTTCGCCGGAAGACGTGATTTCCGTAACTGGCGTCGTTCCCAATCCGGCGGATATTCCGGCAGAAACAAAGCGCGCCTCGAAGAAGCGGGCGCTTGCCTATATGGGACTGGAGCCGGGAACGAAGATCACCGACATCGAAATCGACCGTGTTTTCATCGGTTCGTGCACGAACGGACGCATCGAAGACCTTCGCGCCGCCGCCAGGATGGCCGAGGGTCGCAAGGTGCATGAGCGCGTCAACGCCATGGTCGTTCCGGGCTCCGGCCTGGTCAAGGCCCAGGCCGAAGCCGAAGGCCTGGACAAGATTTTCCTCGAGGCCGGATTTGAATGGCGTGAACCGGGCTGTTCCATGTGCCTTGCCATGAACGATGACAGGCTGAAGCCGGAAGAACGCTGCGCTTCGACCTCGAACCGCAATTTCGAGGGCAGGCAGGGCTATCGCGGACGCACCCATCTCGTTTCGCCGGCGATGGCTGCAGCCGCCGCCGTCGCAGGTCGGTTCGTCGATATCCGCGACTGGAAATAAAAGAAATCTCGCAGCGGCTCCAAAGGGCCGCTGCGGCCTCCATCCTTATGGGCGGATGATGCAGACGCCGCTTGCTTCGTCGCAATCCTCGTTCGGCGTATCTTTTCCCACTTCGATGATCTTCATTCCCTGCGGCGGTTGGGTATTGGCCTTGCCTGCCGGCGGCGCGGGAATGTAGCCATAGGCCCCTTGGTAGTAGAAATAGTTGCCGTTGCCGCGAAACCGTTCTCCGGCCAGCGCGCCGGCATAGGTGCCGATGCCTGGTATGCGGGTTGGCAGGCCGACAGCGCCGGAGCCTTCATAGGCCTGCCCGGCTCCCCGGTTTTGGGGAGGTTTGCCGTTCTTGAGGTCTTTCGCCAGCGCCGGATCGCCGACCGCGCAGCCAAAAAGGGCGATCGCTGCGCAGCAGGCGATCGCTTGAACGGTTGGATTGTGTCGGTGACGCCGTTTCGGCATGGAATTTCTCGCAAATGGATGTGCCGCATCCTGTTGCAGAAAACATAATGCGGCGTCCGGTTGCAAGCCACCGCGCCGCGCGTAAAGCTTTTGTTAGGGTTAACGACATGATATTCGCCGGCGCAAACACGGCGCTGCAGCGGCTTGACGCAGCCTTCGCTTTGGCACAAACAGGACGGATCATGAGCACCGAACCGGACATCGACATTTCACCGCTGCGCTTGACCAACGCGCATGAACTGGCCCCTTTGATCGCCGCCTACGCCCAGTCGCTGAAGCGTGGCGCGCCGCGGCGACCGGACGAGTTCTACGCCGAAAGCCTGCTGCAGGATCGCGTGGCGGAAATCCTCGGAGCGCGGCTCGACGGCGAGCTGGTCGGTTTTCTGATTTTCTATGATCTACCCGAACCAGTGTCCGGTCTGCGGCAGGGTCAGGTCGACCACCTCTATGTCCGTGACGATCACCGCGGCAAAGGCATCGCAAAGGCCATGATCGACCTGCTGTCGGACGACGCGGAAGCGCGCGGCTGGAGCAAGCTTGTATTGAACACGCCGCGCAACCCGGATTTCGGCCGCAAGCTGTATGAAAAGATCGCCGCCACCGCCGACTGGTCCAGCTTCATTATTCGTTTCGACCGCTGACAGTCGAAATCGCGGCGCTTCTGAAAAAAAGTCTTTAAACGCGATTTTTCCGAATTGGCGTCGACTGACGCCTTTCAATCGATTTGGAAACGTTCTAGAACACGGGTGCTGGATTTTTCGCAGCGATTTAATCGTTTTAGCGGCTTTTGGCGGCTTTGACGCGATGCAATGAAGCGATTAATGACAGTGTCCCGCCGGGTGGTTGCAACCGTCGCCGCGCGGACAGTTCGTTGAAATCATTCGGAGGCCCCATGGCCAACGCCACTCATAACCGACCGCTTTCTCCGCATCTGGGCATTTACAAACTCTCGCCGACCATGTTCGTGTCGATCGCGCAGCGCATCACCGGAGCCGCGATGTATTTCGGCACGATTCTCGTCGCATGGTGGCTCGTCGCCGCGGCGGCGGGGCCAGGCTATTTCGCATTCGCCAATGCGGTGCTTGGGTCGATTATCGGGCGACTGGTGATTTTCGGATTCACCTGGGCCCTGATGTTCCATACGCTCAACGGCATCCGGTTTCTGGTCGCAGACACCGGACATGGCATGGAAAAACACCTGGCGACAAAGGTCGCGCAGTGGACTCTCATCGGGTCCGGCGTCCTGACGGTTCTCGTCTGGGCCATCGTTCTGATTTTCGGTTGAGGGGGAGACAGCGTCATGGATATGCGCACACCGCTTGCGAAGGTTCGCGGACTGGGATCCGCCAAGGAGGGCACTGACCACTTCTGGCGCCAAAGACTGACGGCGATCGCCAATATTCCGCTGCTCTTGTTTTTTGTGATTTTCATCATGGCCTACCAGGGAGAACCCTATGAGGCCGTGACGGCGGCGCTCGGCAATCCGTTTGTCGCTGTCATCATGGGGCTGGTGATCCTCGTATCGCTCATCCATATGCGGCTCGGCATGCAGGTGATCATCGAGGACTACGTGCACGGAGAGGGGATGAAGATTGCGCTCCTTATCCTGAACACATGCTTCACGGTCTTCATTGCAGCGCTTTCGCTCTTCGCCGTCCTCAAGCTCGGTTTCGGAGGCTGACCGGTAATGAACAGCAGTAACAGCAAAGCCTACGAGCTGACCGAACACACTTTTGACGTCGTTGTAGTCGGCGCCGGCGGCGCCGGTCTCAGGGCCACGCTCGGCATGGCCGAACAGGGTTTGCGGACAGCCTGCATCACCAAGGTTTTCCCGACGCGCTCGCATACTGTGGCCGCCCAGGGCGGCATTGCAGCAAGCTTGCGCAACATGACGCCGGACAGCTGGCAGTGGCACATGTACGACACCATCAAGGGGTCGGACTGGCTTGGCGACAACGACGCCATGGAATATCTTGCCCGCGAGGCGCCGAAAGCCGTCTACGAGCTTGAGCACTACGGCGTGCCTTTTTCGCGCACGGAAGAGGGCAAGATCTATCAACGGCCATTCGGCGGCCACATGCAGAATTTCGGCGAAGGCCCGCCGGTGCAGCGCACATGCGCCGCGGCCGACCGGACAGGCCACGCCATTCTGCATACGCTCTACGGCCAGTCGCTGCGCCATCACGCACAGTTCTTCATCGAGTATTTCGCGATTGACCTGCTGATGAGCGACGACGGCGTATGCACCGGCGTCGTCGCCTGGAACCTTGACGACGGAACGATGCATGTTTTCCGCGCCAAGATGGTGGTGCTTGCCACGGGCGGTTACGGACGCGCGTATTTTTCGGCCACCTCCGCGCACACCTGCACCGGCGACGGCAACGGCATGATCGCCCGCGCGGGCCTGCCGTTGCAGGACATGGAGTTCGTCCAGTTTCATCCAACCGGCATCTACGGCGCCGGCATGCTGATCACCGAGGGCGCGCGCGGCGAGGGCGGCTATCTCGTCAATTCCGAAGGCGAACGCTTCATGGAGCGCTATGCGCCTTCCGCCAAGGATCTTGCCTCGCGCGACGTCGTTTCGCGCTGCATGACCATGGAAATTCGCGAGGGACGCGGCGTCGGCAAGGAAAAGGATCACATCTTCCTGCATCTCGACCACCTCGATCCGGCAGTGCTGGCCGAAAGGCTGCCCGGCATTTCGGAATCAGCGCGGATTTTTGCCGGCGTCGACGTGACGCAGGAGCCGATACCCGTCCTGCCAACCGTGCATTACAACATGGGCGGTATTCCAACCACCTATCACGGAGAGGTGCTTAACCCCACAGACGACGATCCCGATCGTATTCAACCGGGTCTGATGGCGGTTGGCGAGGCAGGCTGTGCATCCGTTCACGGCGCCAACCGGCTGGGATCGAACTCCCTGATCGACCTGGTGGTCTTCGGACGCGCGGCGGCGATCCGCGCCGGTCAGACGATCGACCGGAACTCGGAAATTCCGCATGTGCCGCAGGCGAGCCTGGACAAGATACTCGAACGGTTCGACCGCACGCGTCACGCCAACGGTTCGGTTCCGACGGCGGAGATGCGCGATCGCATGCAGCGCGCCATGCAGGAAGACGCAGCCGTTTTCCGCACCCAGGAATCGCTGGAGCAAGGCTGCAAGCGCATCGACGAGATCTACGCCGCGCTGCCGGATATCAAGGTCACCGACCGGTCCATGATCTGGAACTCCGATCTGGTGGAAACGCTGGAACTGGACAATCTTGCGGTCTGCGCCCTTGTGACTGTTCACGGCGCGGAGGCGCGCAAGGAAAGCCGCGGCGCCCATGCGCGGGAAGATTTTCCCGATCGTGACGACAAGAACTGGCGTGTCCATACGCTGGCCCGTATGGACGAGAAGGGCAAGGTCGACCTCTCATACCGGCCCGTCCATGTTGATCCGCTGACGCCCGAGAGCGAAGGCGGCATCGAGTTGGCGCGCATCGCGCCCAAGAAACGCGTCTATTAGGAAGGTCCGTCATGGTTGAATTCACACTTCCCAAAAACTCGCGGATCACCGAGGGCAAGACGTGGCCGAAGCCAGACGGCGCGTCGAAGCTGCACGAATTCCGCGTCTATCGCTGGTCCCCGGACGAGGGAAAGAACCCCTCGATCGACACCTATTACATTGATGTCGACGATTGTGGACCGATGGTTCTCGACGGTCTGCTCTACATCAAGAATAAGATAGACCCGACGCTGACGCTGCGCCGCTCCTGCCGCGAAGGCGTCTGCGGTTCCTGCGCGATGAATATCGACGGCGCGAACACGCTTGCCTGCACCAAGGGCATGGATGAAATCGACGGTCCGGTGAAGATCTATCCGCTGCCGCATCTTCCGGTGGTCAAGGATCTCGTTCCCGACCTCAACAATTTCTACGCCCAGCACAGGTCAATCGAGCCGTGGCTGCAGACAGTCTCGCCGGCGCCTGAAAAGGAATGGCTGCAGTCGCATGAGGACCGGGTCAAGCTTGACGGTCTCTATGAATGCATTCTGTGCGCCTGCTGCTCGACCTCCTGCCCGAGCTACTGGTGGAACGGCGACCGATATCTCGGTCCCGCCGTATTGTTGCAGGCCTATCGCTGGCTGATAGACAGTCGCGACGAGGCCACCGGCGAACGTCTGGACCAGCTCGAAGATCCCTTCCGGCTCTATCGCTGCCACACCATCATGAACTGCGCCCAGACATGCCCGAAGGGGCTTAATCCGGCCAAGGCGATCGCCGAAATCAAGAAGATGCTGGTCGAGCGGCGCGTCTGATCGCCGCGACCCCACTTAGACTTGCCACAGCTGAACGGCCGCGTGACACGATCAACTCACGCTGACGTGAGTGCTTTTGACTTGAAGAATGCGCGGCGCGGCCTCTACTGGATCAGGAAAGCAATACTGTTCCACGGGAGAAACGCCATGCGCAGATTCACCATTGCAGGACTCATGACCGCCGGACTGGCCGCTGTCGCCGCATACGGGCTCTCGCCCATGCCTGTCTTGCATGCGCAGACGGCCGCAACCTCGGATACCGCGGAGGCGATCTTCGCCGGCGGATGTTTCTGGTGTGTGGAATCGGACTTCGACAAGGTGCCGGGCGTTGTGTCTACGACGTCCGGCTATACCGGCGGCCATCTGGACAATCCGACCTATCGTGATGTCGTCACCGAAACCACGGGCCACCGCGAGGCGGTGCTGGTCGAATATGATCCGGACAAGGTGAGTTACGAGGCATTGCTCGACGCCTATTGGCACAGCGTCGATCCGACCGACGCCGATGGTCAGTTCTGCGACCGTGGCGAGAGCTACACCACGGCCATCTACACGACAAGCGATGACCAGCAGAAGCAGGCGGAGGCCTCGGCGAAGACGATCTCAGCCGAACTGGACGCGCCGGTCGCCACGTTGATCGCGCCGGCGCAGAGATTCTATCCGGCCGAGGACTATCACCAGGACTACTATTTGAAGAATCCGGTTCGCTACAAATATTATCGTTTTGGCTGTCGCCGCGATGCCCGACTCGACCGGCTATGGGGCGATGACGCCCATCGGGGCCTGTCGAAAACGCACTGACCCGGGGTCTGTCAGGGCTGTCTCGGGGGACTGCCAAAACCGCCGGGCGGCGGCCGGCGCATTCCGCCGCGGCCGGGTGAGAGACTGGCCGGCAATTTGGCCGGCGTTCCCCGGAAACAACCCACCGTATACGGATACTCGTCCGTCATGTGGTAGTGATACATTTCCCGCTCCTCGCCATCCCAGATGACCTTGCCGATGTGTCCGTGGCACTCGTCGAGGTCGGCGTTTTTCATACGCTTGCCGCCTTCGCCGTATTTTCCGTATATACCGAACCCGTCCAGCGCATAGCCGATGAGATCTGAATGCCCGCCTGGTCCCGAGCGTGTGTCTTTGATACAGGGCGACATGGTGTGAAAATGATACAGGCCATTGCGCTCCGGGTGTCCGGCGCACGCATCCATGATTTCATGCGCCGGCGCGTCCTTGCCGCGACCATCCAGGGCATTGAAGATGGCCGTGTTGGTGACCGTGAGCCCGATCATGCCCATCGGCGCGCACTGCGCGCGTCTTGCGGTCGCCGGCAGCGCCGGCATGGAGTAGGCAATGTCTGTCTTTCTTATACTGCCCGGATTCCTGTCATAGGCAAAGGCTTCATCCTGCGGACGAATGGGAAATCGGCCTGTCGGCGTTTCCGGTAAAGTGTTCGACCGGACCACCCGTTTCTCTCCTTCCAGCGATATCCTGAGTTCGGCCGGCCACGAGACAGAGCCCGGGACTGTAGGCTTGAGATCAGGATCGTAAGTCGTTCTGCCAAGCCAGTCTCCGCTTGCGTGAGCGCCGCCCGCATTGGGATTGAATCGCTGCTGGCAGGAAAAGATATAATCCATTTTCGGGCGGTTCGAGATCTTGCCGTCGCCCAGTGGCAATTGGTGGGCGCCGGTGCTTGCAATCGCCGAGGAAAACAGCGCCGCGCCGCCCAGCAAAATGGTGAATCGTCTTGATCTATCCACTATTAAGTGTCCGGATTTCGTATACATGAAATATTACGTCTTGAAATTGAAATGACCGGATTACACTTCTGAAGTTCGCCAAGGTCAACCGGCGCGCGGGTCCGAATTTGTCGCAAAATGTAACCGGGCGATGATCAGAGGCGCATCGTATCGGCGCGTCATATCGCTATTGGGACTGGCTGATCGGATGATTTCCGCGATCGTCCCTGAATCGGGTCGTGATACGATTTCATCCATTTTTATTACAATTTCGCCATCATTGTATATTGAAAGCTAACGACTATTATGGGTAAGGAAGCGCCCGGACGGGCGTGTGTCTCGCGTAATACGGAACAGGGATTTGAAGATGCGGAATATTGCAGTGCTGATGCTCATCGGCCTCGTCGTCGCGACAGCCGGCTGTCAGCGCACGAATTACCGGCCATTGCCCAAGCCTGAACCGCTTTCTCCGGCGCCTGTGGGCACTGTGCAGAGCGGACAACTGTCTTCGCCCGGCGACGCCAGCGGTTTCCCGGAAGCCCCGGCTGACGGCCAGTCGCAGGAGCAATTCGAGACGGCCGCAGCAGGCGCTCCGGCGGTTACGCGTGAAGCTCTGGTCGGCCGCTGGACGATTTCAGCGAGCGGATCGAATTGCGATCTGTTCCTTGCGTTGACCAAATGGACCGGCGGCTACCGCGCGGCCACACGCGGTTGCAGCAACGAGGCGGCCCTGGTCTCGGCCTGGGACGTCCAGGGCAATCAGGTCCTGCTATCCGACAACTCCGGCAACCAGTTTGCCCGGCTCTACAAGTCCGGTGAGGAAGCCTACAACGGAACCACGAAGTCCGGACAGCCAGTCAGCCTGAGCCGCTGATCCGAATGACCGGTTGGTCAGCGCTTGCACTGGTGACCTCTCGATGAAGGATATTGCCGAACGCACGACCGTGGTCGAGCGTTACAAGGCGCTCGTGACGAGGGACGCGCTGCAGGAGGACGAGGCGCAGATCGAGCTCGCTGACAGGCTCGATCACGTGCTGTCCGAAATCAGCGCCAAGCGCCTGCGTTCCAAATCGAGCTCGCTGGGCTGGCTTTTCGCGCGCAAGAAGAACGAACCCCCCAAGGTTCGCGGCCTCTATATCTACGGGTCTGTTGGCCGCGGCAAAACCATGCTCATGGACCTCTTCTACAAGCTGGTTCCCGCTCATAAAAAGCGTCGCGTGCATTTCCACGCCTTCATGGCTGACGTCCATGATCGCATCAACGCCCACAGGAAGGCGCACAAGCGGGGTGAAACGCCGGAAGCCGATCCGATGCCCCCGGTCGCCGAACAGCTCATCGAAGAAGCCTGGGTGTTGTGCTTCGACGAATTTTCCGTCACCGACATCACCGACGCGATGATCCTGTCGCGCTTGTTCGAGCAGCTCTTTTCCCGCGGCTGCGTCCTCATCGCCACGTCGAATGTGGAGCCGGACGATCTCTATCGCGACGGGCTCAACCGGCAGCTCTTCCTGCCCTTCATCGATCTGTTGAAGGACGAGGTCGATATATTCAACCTCGATGCGCGAACGGACTACCGGCTCGAGAAGTTGCGCCGGCTGCCCGTCTATCTGCACCCGCTCAACGACGAGACGCGCATCGCCTTTGCGAAGACCTGGAAAGAGGTTATCGCCGGCGAACAAATCCGCCAGGATACGATCGAGGTCATGGGCCGGCGTCTGACCGTGCCGCTCGTCGCGGACGGCGTCGCGCGCTTCAGCTTCGAGGAGCTTTGCCGCCAGCCGCTCGGAGCGCGGGACTATCTCGCCATCACCGCGAGATACCACACGATCTTCATCGAGAACGTGCCGGTGCTCGATCAGAGCATGCGCAATGAGGCGAAGCGGTTCATCAACCTGGTCGACGCGCTTTACGATTCCGGAACCCTGATCTACATGACGGCGGCCGCTGATCCCGAGAACCTGTTCCGCTCCGGCACGGGGACGGAAGGTTTCGAATTCGCCCGCACGGCCTCTCGTCTGTTCGAGATGCAGAGCCTCGACTATGTTTCCGCGACCCGCGCAGCCAGGGTCGAATGAACAGGAAATAGGCAAAATTCTTACGTTTACGTAAGTCCCGAAAGATATAACCGTTTGAATTTGCTCATATCCAAAGTTTAAGTTGCCAAATTTTGGAGAGGAGTCTAATCACATGGCCGTTCTTCGGGGACAAATGACCAGCAGACTGAGACAATCGGAGGTGTCATCGTATGGCGCGCAATAAAATCGCTTTGATCGGATCCGGCATGATTGGCGGCACTTTGGCCCACCTTGCTGGTCTTAAGGAGATGGGGGATGTCGTTCTTTTCGACATCGCCGAGGGAATTCCCCAGGGCAAGGGACTGGATATCGCCGAATCCTCGCCGGTCGACGGTTTTGACGCAGCGATGACCGGCGTCAACGACTATGCGGGGATCGAGGGCGCGGATGTCTGCATCGTGACCGCCGGCGTGCCGCGCAAGCCGGGCATGAGCCGCGACGATCTTCTCGAAATCAATCTGAAGGTAATGGAGCAGGTTGGCGCGGGCATCAAGAAATACGCTCCCGACGCTTTCGTCATCTGCATTACCAATCCGCTCGACGCGATGGTCTGGGCCCTGCAGAAATTCTCCGGTATGCCGAAGAACAAGGTTGTCGGCATGGCCGGCGTGCTCGACAGTTCGCGCTTCCGCTACTTCCTCGCCGAAGAATTCAAGGTGTCGGTTGAAGACGTCACGGCCTTCGTGCTGGGCGGACACGGCGACTCCATGGTGCCGCTGGCGCGCTACTCGACCGTCGCAGGCATTCCGCTGACCGACCTCGTCAAGATGGGCTGGGTCACCAAGGCGCGCCTTGAAGAAATCATCCAGCGCACCCGCGACGGCGGCGCCGAGATTGTCGGACTGCTGAAAACCGGCTCGGCCTATTACGCTCCGGCCGCGTCGGCGATCGCGATGGCCGAATCCTACCTCAAGGACAAGAAGCGCGTGCTGCCTTGCGCCGCCTATCTTTCCGGTCAGTACGGCGTCAAGGACCTGTATGTCGGCGTTCCCGTGATCATCGGCTCCGACGGCGTTGAGCGGATCATCGAGATTGACCTCAACAAGTCCGAGCAGAAGGCTTTCGACAGTTCGGTCTCCGCGGTTGCGGGATTGTGCGAAGCCTGCATGAACATCGCTCCCAATCTGAAATAGTCCAGCCGTAACGCGAGTCGGAAATCTTCCATGAACATACATGAATATCAGGCCAAGGCCCTTCTGAAGGACTTTGGCGCTCCCGTCGCCGAGGGCGTGCCCGTATTTGCCGCCGATGAGGCGGAAGCGGCCGCCAAGAAACTCCCCGGGCCGCTTTACGTGGTCAAGAGCCAGATCCATGCGGGCGGTCGCGGCAAGGGCAAGTTCAAGGAACTGTCCGCCGACGCCAAGGGCGGCGTCAGGCTCGCGGGCTCTGTCGAGGAAGTCATCGGCAACACGAATGAAATGCTCGGCAATACGCTCGTCACCAAGCAGACGGGTCCCGCCGGCAAGCAGGTCAACCGCCTCTATATCGAGGACGGCGCCGATATTGACCGCGAACTCTATCTTTCGATCCTCGTCGACCGCACCGTTGGCCGTCCCGCTTTCGTGGTCTCCACGGAAGGCGGCATGGACATCGAAGCGGTGGCCGAGGAAACGCCGGAGAAGATCCTGACGCTGGCGATCGACCCCGAAACCGGCGTCACGGCGGCGGATTCGGCGAAACTGAGCGATGCGCTGGAGCTGCAGGGCGAAGCGCGGTCGGACGGCGAGACGCTGTTTCCGATCCTCTACAAGGCCTTCACCGAAAAGGACATGAGCCTGCTCGAGGTCAACCCGCTCATCGTTATGGAAAACGGCAGACTGCGCGTTCTCGACGCCAAGGTGTCCTTCGACGGCAATGCGCTGTTCCGCCATCCCGACATTGTCGAACTGCGTGACGTGACGGAAGAGGACGAGAAGGAGATCGAAGCCTCAAGGCACGATCTCGCCTACGTCGCTCTCGACGGCAATATCGGCTGTATGGTCAATGGCGCGGGCCTCGCCATGGCGACCATGGACATCATCAAGCTTTACGGCGCAGAGCCGGCTAACTTTCTCGACGTCGGCGGCGGCGCCACGACCGAAAAGGTCACGGCCGCCTTCAAGATCATCACGGCGGATCCGGCGGTGGAAGGCATCCTCGTCAACATCTTCGGCGGCATCATGCGCTGCGACGTGATCGCCGAAGGCGTCGTCACCGCGGTCAAGGAAGTCGGCCTCAAGGTTCCGCTGGTCGTTCGGCTGGAAGGAACCAATGTCGAGAAAGGCAAGAAGATCATCAACGAGAGCGGTCTCAACGTGATCGCCGCCGATGATCTCGACGACGCCGCCCAGAAGATCGTCAAGGCGGTCAAGGGAGCCTGAGCAAGGTGCCTCCGCGCAAGATCAATCTCGTCGAAGCCGCCGAAGGCATAAGCGGGGTTTTCCAGCCCCACATCGTCGGAGACGTCAACGATTCCCAGGTCAAGATCGCCAAGTTCGGCGAAATCTTCGACTGGCACGCCCATGACGAGGAAGACGAGGGTTTTCTCGTCCTGCGCGGACGCATTGCAATCGACTTCAGGGACGGCTCGGTGGAACTCGGCGAAGGCGATTTCATGGTGGCGCCGAAAACGGTGGAGCATCGTCCGCGTTCGCTGACGCACGAACCTGTCGTGCTGATGTTCGAGCCCGCGACCACCCTGAACACCGGCAACGCCGCGAGCGATCTTACCGTTTCAGAACTCAACCGACTTTAGGAAGAATAATGTCCATTCTCGTCAACAAGGAAACCAAGGTTCTCGTCCAGGGGCTGACCGGCAAGACAGGAACCTTTCACACGGAACAGGCGCTCGCCTATTACGGCACGAAGATGGTCGGCGGGATTCACCCGAAAAAGGGCGGTGAAACCTGGACGGGCAAGGTTGGTGACGGATCAGCGGATCTGCCGATCTTCGCAACTGTCGCAGAAGGCCGCGATGCGACGGGCGCCGACGCCTCCGTCATCTACGTTCCTCCGGCAGGCGCCGCCGCTGCGATCATCGAGGCGATCGACGCCGAGATCCCGCTCATCGTCTGCATCACCGAGGGCATCCCGGTTCTCGACATGGTCAAGGTCAAGGCGCGGCTCGACAAGTCGAATTCGCGGCTGATCGGACCGAACTGCCCGGGCGTTCTGACCCCCGAGGAATGCAAGATCGGCATCATGCCGGGCAATATCTTCAAAAAGGGATCCGTGGGCGTTGTTTCGCGCTCGGGAACGCTTACTTACGAAGCGGTGTTCCAGACGTCGAACGCCGGGCTCGGTCAGACAACGGCCGTCGGCATCGGCGGCGACCCGGTCAAGGGCACCGAGTTCATCGACGTGCTGGAGATGTTCCTGGCGGACGACGCGACGACGTCGATCATCATGATCGGCGAGATCGGCGGATCGGCCGAGGAAGACGCAGCGCAGTTCCTGGCCGACGAGGCGAAGAAGGGCCGCAAGAAACCGACCGTCGGCTTCATCGCCGGCCGCACGGCGCCTCCGGGCCGCACCATGGGACACGCCGGCGCCGTCATTTCCGGCGGCAAGGGCGGCGCGGAAGACAAGATCGCGGCCATGGAAGCGTCCGGCATCACGGTGTCGCCGTCTCCGGCGCAACTCGGCAGCACGCTCGTCGAGGTGCTGAAGGGCTAAGACAAAGACGGGCGGCGAAAGCCGCCCGAGACGCCTGTGCGGCGGTTGACGCCGGCAGGCGAGGCTCCGTTAACGGAGTTGTGACGGATCTCCGCCTTCCTGTCGGGAAAAAGGGTTCCGTTGCGATATGAAACGTGACTAGTGTAGGGCGCGTCCGGGATGCGCCGCAATTTGGTTTAGGCGAGGCCCCGGAAGGGGCAATCGAGTGGCGGCTGGCAGGGCCGTCGGCAAGTTCAAGGAGGCGGAAATCTCCGCAAAAGGCTGATGTCAAGACAGCAAGCCAACGAAGCCTTCCAGGCGACATCCTTTCTCTACGGAAGCAACGCATCATACATTGAAGACCTGTATGCCCGCTACGAGGACGACCCGTCTTCCGTGCCGGACGAGTGGCGCTCGTTCTTCGGCGCCTTGCAGGACGACGCGGACGCCGTGCACAAGGCCGCCAGGGGCGCATCCTGGAAGAAGCCGAACTGGCCCATCCAGGCCAACGGCGAACTCGTGTCCGCGCTCGGCGGCGACTGGGGCGCGGTCGAAAAACACATCGAGGGCCGGCTGAAGGAAAAGGCCGTCGACAAATCGGCGGCGCTCGCTGATGTCGACGTCCTGCAGGCGACGCGCGATTCCGTGCGCGCCATCATGATGATCCGCGCCTATCGCATGCGCGGCCACCTGCACGCTAATCTCGATCCGCTCGGAATCGCCGAGGCCAAGGAAGACTATAACGAACTGTCGCCGGAAAATTACGGCTTCACCCCGCAGGACTATGACCGGCGCATCTTCCTAGACAATGTGCTGGGCCTGGAATACGCCACCATCACCGAGATGCTGGAGATCCTGAAGCGAACCTACTGCTCGACGATCGGCGTCGAGTTCATGCACATCTCCAATCCGGAAGAGAAGTCCTGGATCCAGCAGCGCATCGAAGGTCCCGACAAGGGCGTTGATTTCACCAAGCGCGGAAAGATGGCGATCCTGCAGAAGCTGGTCGAGGCCGAAGGCTTCGAAAAGTTCATCGACGTCAAGTACAAGGGAACCAAGCGTTTCGGCCTCGATGGCGGCGAATCGCTCATTCCCGCGCTCGAGCAGATCATCAAGCGCGGCGGCGGCATGGGGCTGAAGGAAATCGTCCTCGGCATGTCGCATCGCGGTCGTCTCAATGTGCTCAGTCAGGTCATGGGCAAGTCGCACCGGGCGATCTTCAACGAATTCAAGGGCGGCTCCTACACGCCCGACGACGTCGAGGGTTCCGGCGATGTAAAATACCATCTCGGCGCCTCTTCGGACCGGGAATTCGACGGAAACAAGGTGCATCTGTCGCTGACCGCCAACCCGTCGCATCTCGAAATCGTCAATCCCGTCGTCATGGGCAAGGCGCGAGCAAAACAGGATCTGCTTACCGGCGCCCGGCGCAGCGAGATCGTGCCGCTTTCCGAGCGCGTGAAAGTCCTTCCGCTGCTGCTGCACGGCGATGCGGCCTTTGCTGGCCAGGGCGTGGTCGCCGAGTGTCTCGGCCTTTCGGGTCTGCGCGGGCACAGGGTCGCCGGCACGATCCATGTGATCGTCAACAACCAGATCGGTTTTACGACCAATCCCCGCTTCTCGCGGTCCTCGCCCTATCCGTCGGATGTGGCGAAGATGATCGAGGCGCCGATCTTCCACGTCAACGGCGACGATCCGGAAGCCGTGACCTACGCGGCGAAGGTCGCGACCGAATTCCGCATGACCTTCCACAAGCCGGTGGTCATCGACATGTTCTGCTATCGCCGCTTCGGCCACAATGAGGGCGACGAGCCGGCGTTCACCCAGCCGATCATGTATGACCGGATCCGCTCGCACGAGACCACGGTCGAGATCTACTCGAAAAAGCTGATGGCCGAAGGTCTGTTGACCGAGGAAGAACTGGAAACGATGCGCGCCGACTGGCGCGCCTATCTCGAAGAGGAATTCGAGGCGGGCCATTCCTACAAGCCCAACAAGGCTGACTGGCTGGATGGCGCCTGGTCGGGTATGCGGGTCGCCGACAACCAGGACGAAAAACGCCGGGGCAAGACTGCGCTCACCGTCAAGCAGCTCAAGGACATCGGCCGCAAACTGTCCACCGTTCCGGACGATTTCAACGTCCACCGCACGGTCAAGCGGTTCATGGATCATCGCGCGCAGATGATCGAGACCGGCGAGAATATCGACTGGGCGACGGCGGAAGCGCTGGCCTTCGGGTCGCTGGTGCTGGAAGGCAATCCCGTGCGTCTGTCCGGTCAGGACGTGGAGCGGGGAACATTCTCGCAACGTCATTCGGTCCTCTACGACCAGAAGGACGAAAACCGTTACATCCCGCTGAACAATCTCGGTTCCGGTCAGGCGCTCTACGAGGTCATCAACTCGATGCTCTCGGAAGAAGCGGTGCTCGGCTTCGAATACGGCTATTCTCTTTCGGAGCCGAATGCGCTGACGCTCTGGGAAGCCCAGTTCGGCGATTTCGCCAACGGGGCGCAGGTCGTCTTCGACCAGTTCATCTCGTCCGGTGAGCGCAAATGGCTGCGCATGTCCGGTCTCGTCTGCCTCCTGCCGCACGGCTATGAAGGCCAGGGTCCGGAGCACTCCTCGGCTCGTCTCGAGCGGTTCCTGCAGCTCTGCGCCGAGGACAACATGCAGGTCGCCTACTGTACGACGCCGGCTAACTACTATCACGTCCTGCGGCGGCAGATGAAGCGCGACTTCCGCAAGCCTCTGATCCTGATGACGCCGAAATCGCTGCTTCGCCACAAGCGCGCCGTCTCCCAGCTTTCGGAGATGGCCAGCGAAAGCTCGTTCCACCGCTTGCTGTGGGACGACGCCGAAACGCTGAAGGATCAGCCGATCAAGCTGCAGAAGGACAACAAGATCCGGCGCGTCGTCATGTGCAGCGGCAAGGTCTATTACGACCTCTACGAGGAGCGCGAACAGCGCGGCGTCGACGACATCTACCTGCTGCGTCTCGAACAGCTTTATCCGTTCCCGGCCAAGGCGCTGATCAACGAATTGTCCCGCTTCCGCCAGGCTGAAATGGTCTGGTGCCAGGAAGAGCCCAAGAACATGGGCGCATGGGCGTTCATCGATCCCTATCTGGAATGGGTGCTGGCGCATATAGACGCCAAGTATCAGCGCGTGCGCTATACGGGTCGGCCGGCGGCCGCCTCTCCGGCGACCGGACTGATGTCGAAGCACAAGGCGCAACTCGAAGCGTTCCTTGAGGATGCGCTCGGCAACTGACGATCCTCAGCAACGAAACTGACATAACGGAAAAATATCATGGCCACTGAAATCCGCGTTCCCACTCTGGGAGAATCCGTTTCAGAAGCAACGATCGGAACCTGGTACAAGAAAGTCGGCGACGCCGTCGCCGTCGATGAGGCGCTCCTTGAGCTCGAAACCGACAAGGTGACGATCGAGGTTCCGGCGCCGACCGCCGGCACGCTCTCCGAGATCGTCGCCAAGGAAGGCGACACCGTCGAGGTCGACGCCATCCTCGGACAGATCGCCGAAGGCGCGGCGGCCGCCGCCAAGTCCGAACCGGCAAAGGAAAGCAAGGAAGAACCGAAGGCCGGGGCTAAGCCGGCGTCTGCTGAAAAACCGGCCGCAGCCGGAAAGACAGACATGCCGCCGTCGCCGTCAGCGGCGCGGATGATGAAAGAAAAGGACGTCAGGCCGGAGCAGGTCGAAGGCACCGGCAAGCGCGGCCAGGTCCTCAAGGGCGACGTCATCGACGCCATCGAAAAGGGTTTCGACCAGTCGCCGCAGCCTGCGCCGGCGGCGGTCGCCCGCCCGGCTTCGCCGTCGGAAGACGAGACGCGCGAGGAACGGGTCAAGATGACCCGCCTGCGCCAGACCATCGCGCGGCGTCTGAAGGACGCCCAGAACACGGCGGCGATGCTCACCACCTACAACGAGGTGGACATGACGGCCGTCATGGATCTGCGCAAGAAGTACAAGGACCTCTTCGAGAAGAAGCACGGCGTCAAGCTTGGCTTCATGGGTTTCTTCACGAAGGCCGTATGCCACGCGCTGAAGGAAGTTCCGGCGGTCAATGCGGAGATCGACGGCGCTGAGATCATCTACAAGAATTTCTGTCATATCGGCGTCGCCGTCGGCACCGACAAGGGCCTCGTGGTGCCGGTCGTGCGCGACGCGGACGCCATGTCGATCGCCGAAATCGAAGCGGAAATCGCCCGCCTCGGCCTGGCCGCCCGAGACGGCAAGCTCGACATGAAGGACATGCAGGGCGGCACTTTCACGATTTCCAACGGCGGTGTCTACGGTTCGCTGATGTCTTCGCCGATCCTCAATGCGCCGCAGTCGGGCATCCTCGGAATGCACAAGATCCAGGAGCGGCCGATGGCGATCGGCGGCCAGGTGGTCATCCGCCCGATGATGTATCTGGCGCTGTCCTACGACCACCGGATCGTCGACGGCAAGGAAGCCGTGACGTTCCTGGTGCGCGTCAAGGAGAGCCTTGAAGATCCGGAACGTCTCGTCCTCGATCTCTGATCCGGCCGCGGATCGGAAAACGGAAACGGAACTGTGATGAAACCGCTTGCCGCCATAGCGCCGGTCGCCATTCTCTTTTTCGGAGTGGGGGAAACCGGAGCGGCGTCATCCGCCGGCGGCAAGACCGGACGGACCTGTCCTCTGGTGCTCGCCGCCTATCAGGCGGCGGATCAGGCGATCCTGCTGGAGTTTCGGGGCGACAATGCCAGGAGTTTCCGCGTCGTGGTTGACGGCCTCGATACGGCGCTCGATGGCTACGTCTTTCCCGATGACGCCGGCGAAGGCGAACTCGGCGTCGTTCTCGACAACTGCCCGGAAGGCGATGTGACGGGGAACGATCTGTCGCAGTGCCGGATCTGGCAGGGGCCCATGTTGGCCTCCGACGCCGACGGCGCGACATCGCCGCTCTCCGGTCACGACCAGCCGGCGAGCCCGCGGGTCGTCATGCAGGGACTGGACGAGGCGCTGACGCAGTCGGCCCTTTTCGAAGAGGCGGGTCTGCCGGCAATCGAATTCAAACATCTGTTACTCTATGCCTGTCAGGAATAGCTGAGCGAAAGGATTGGCCATAATGGCTTATGACGTCATCGTAATCGGAGCCGGACCCGGTGGTTATGTGTGCGCGATCAAGGCGGCGCAACTCGGCCTCAAGACGGCGGTCGTCGAAAAGCGCGACACGCTCGGCGGAACCTGTGTGAATGTCGGCTGCATACCCTCCAAGGCGATGCTCCACGCATCCGAAATCTATGCGGAGGCGGGCCACAGCTATGAGGCTCTCGGCGTCGGCATTGGCGATCTCAAGCTCGACCTCGGCAAGATGATGGATCACAAAACCACGACCGTGAAATCCAACACGGACGGCCTCAACTTCCTTATGAAGAAGAACAAGATCGACGTGCACCGGGGCTCCGGAAAGATCGCCGGCCCCGGCAAGGTGTCGGTGACCGATGGCGAGGGCAAGGTCAGCGAACTTGAGACGAAGAACATCGTGATCGCCACGGGATCGGACGTTGCCGGCATTCCCGGTCTCGACGTCAAGATCGACGAGAAGGTCATCGTTTCCTCGACCGGCGCTCTGGAGCTTGACAAGGTGCCCGCGAAGATGGTCGTCGTCGGCGGCGGCGTCATCGGGCTGGAGCTCGGATCCGTGTGGTCGCGGCTGGGCGCCGAAGTCACCGTCGTGGAGTTCCTCGACAAGATCCTCGGGCCTATGGACGCGGAGGTGTCTAAACAGTGTCAGAGACTGTTCGCCAAGCAGGGCCTGAAATTCCAGCTTGGCGCCAAGGTTACGGCGGTCGAAAAGGCCGGCGACGGCGCCAGGGTCACGTTCGAGCCGGTCAAGGGCGGCGAAGCGGTGACGCTCGAGCCCGACGTGGTGCTGATTTCGACAGGACGCAAACCCTATGCGGAGGGTCTCGGTCTCGACGAAGCCGGCATTGAAACCGACAAGGTTGGCCGGGTCGAAATCGACAATCACTATCGCACCAATGTTTCCGGCGTCTACGCGATCGGCGATGTGGTCGCCGGACCGATGCTCGCCCACAAGGCGGAGGACGAGGGCGTCGCGGTCGCCGAAATCATCGCCGGCAAGGCGGGACACGTGAATTACGATGTCATTCCGGGCGTCGTCTATACCCAGCCGGAAGTCGCTTCCGTCGGAAAGACCGAAGAGGAGCTGAAGGCTGCGGGCGTCGACTACAAGGTCGGAAAGTTTCCGTTCTCGGCGAATGGCCGGGCGCGCGCCATGCTGCAGCAGGACGGCTTCGCCAAGGTGCTGGCAGACAAGCGGACCGACAGGATCCTCGGCGTTCACATTATCGGCTTCGGCGCCGGAGAGATGATCCATGAGGCCTGTGTGGCGATGGAGTTCGGCGGCAGCGCCGAGGATCTGGCGCGCACCTGTCACGCTCATCCGACGATGTCGGAATCCGTCAAGGAGGCGGCGCTCGGCGCCTGGGACAAGACGATCCACATGTGATCCTCGCCCGGGCGGTTATCCGGATCAGTCCACGGCCGTCAGCGTATAGCCGCTCTTGCGCAACAATTCGACAAGCCCGTCATCGCCCGGCAGGTGAAGGGCGCCGATGGCGAGGTAAGCGTTGCCTTCGTCGATAATTGGCCCTGCGCGTTCGACCATCGTGCGGTTGCGCTTGTTGATAAGCTCATCCTCGAAAATCGCGGTCTGGGCGTCTCCGTCCGGAAAGCCATAGATTTTCGACATCTGGGCGAGCATGGGCATGATGGCTGCTATCCGGCGTTCCAGATAGAGCGCCGTCATGGTTTCGTGGAGATCCTCCATACGATCGTCCAGGGCCGCGGTGGCTATCAGCATGTCGACCTGTGAGTCCAGCGGCGCCGCGTTGATCGCCCTGAACTGTTCCTCGATGGCTTCAAGCCCCAGCAGTTTCTTGCCGCTGTCGGCGGCGTCTCCGGCGAGTTTCATATCCAGCAGCATGGCGCCGGCCTGCATGTATTTTGCATCGCAGTCGCGCGTGGAAAGCATGCTCATCACAAGCCAGGGCCGCATTTTGGAAACCGAAATATAGGGCACGCCTTTTCGGCGCAGGGCAACCTTGAGCACGGCCGTTTCCTCCTCGTCGAGGATGTCGCCCAAGGTCTGGCCATCGGGAAGCGCGGAAAATTCGGGATTGCCGAACAGGACGCCAGCAAGCTTTTCCGGATTCTCGCCGATCTCCTTGACTTCGACGGCTATGACGTCCGCCTTGTCGAACGCCTCTCGCGCCGCTGGCGTCATCGCCGTGATGCGCGGATCTGCGACATGCATGGTTCCAAACAGCCAGGACGGTTCGACGCCGTCCTTTTCGATCCGCCAGAGCAAGCCTTTGCCGTTGACGGTTTCGGCTTCCGCCGCTTCGATCGCTGCAATCGCTTCCGGATGATCTGCTTCGAGCGATGGCATCAGGTTTTCGCCCTGACAGACGATTTCCTGCGCCCGCGCGGTTTCGACGGCGGAAGCGAGGATTGCGACAAAGGAGACAAGAAACGCCAGATGCGCCGCTGACAGGGTTTTGAGGAGCATCCGCATGCGCGGCTCTGCATCGAAATGGCCTGATAGCGGTTTCATGAAAGGCTCCTGCGCAATGTGTTGGTCGGGCGATCTGAATGCATGTTCGGCAATGGCTGCGCCCGAACCTTTATGGCCAATCGCATGATGTTCTTAAAAGATCGTGTCAGGCGCGCGGGTGCGCCTTCTTGTAGGCGTCGAGCAGGCGGGCCGTATCGACTCCTGTATAAATCTGCGTGGTCGACAGGCTCGCATGTCCCAGCAATTCCTGGATCGAGCGCAGATCGCCGCCTCCGGCGAGAAGATGGGTGGCGAAGGAATGACGCAGTGCATGCGGGGTGGCGCTGTCCGGCAGGCCAAGCGCGCTGCGCATTTTCCGCATTTCCTTCTGGATGATTGCGGGTTGCAGCGCGCCGCCGCGTACGCCGCGAAACAGCGGCGCGTCGGTTTCCAGCGTCCAGGGACAGAGCCTGCTATAGTCCGCGACGGCCTCCCGGGCGACCTCCAGAAGCGGGACAATCCGGGTTTTGCCGCCTTTGCCGGTTACGCTCAACGATGTTTTGTCTGCGGTCAGGTCGGACGGCGTCAGCGCAAGCGCTTCGGATATGCGCAGGCCGCAGCCATAGAGCAGCGTCATTACGGCTGCGTTGCGCGCCGCGACCCAGGGTTCTTCGGCAAGCTGGCTGTCGAACTCGGTCAAAGCGACGGCCTGGGCGTCCGTCATCGGTCGCGGCAGGGATTTGGGCTGGCGCGGCGCGCGCATCGCGTTGACGCCGGCGGCGTTGACCAGTCTCCGTTTCTGCAAAAAGCGTAAGAAAGACCGGATCGCCGCAAGCCCGCGGGCAACGGTGCGGTTTCCCGCGCCGTCGCCGCGCCGCGCGGCAAGAAAGGCGCGAATATCGGCGGGTCTGAGTTCCGACAGGTCGGCAAGGTTGGGCGCGCCGCCAAGATGACCAGTCAGGAAGGCGAAGAACTGGCGCAGATCGCGCTCATAGGCTTCCAGCGTGTTGCCGGCCAGTCGGCGCTCGGAAGACAGGTGCTCAAGCCAGGCCTGCGCCTGCGTCAGCAGATCCGGCCTTGCATGTACTAAAAATTCATCTTGTTTCATGGGCGCCGGAATTCAATTTGAAAAAGGAATCATTTACGCTCCGTGAAGTAGGTGATTCGGCTGGCGGCCCGAATCTGAAGTTCCTGCAGCAGACTGTTGAAATGATGGATGGATCTTCGATTCTACTACACTAGCCAAGCCCGATTCATGGCATTATATGATATCCGGCCCCTCAGAAGACACTATTGTCCAGCCGAGGCGTTAGATTTAAGTTAATGCGTAAATGACTGTGCAACGTCAGTATATCCAGTTGTAAGGGGAGGCGCCCGCGCGTGTCATTATGAGTACACATTCGGCTGTAATAGACTCATAGCGTACTAGCGGGGAACCATCATGTCACAGAAGCGGTTTCAACTGACGGGCCTCGATTCTTTGGCAGACCGGATCGCCCTTTATTCATACGGGCAGCCGGGCCATATCGTCGATCAGTTGATCGCAGAGCGCGGCGAGAAGATCGTCAACAACCCGTTCTGGCCGGTTCTGCGGCCGATGCTCTATATGATCCTGCACTACCGCCAGGCGATCGAGTTCGCCGACGCCATCGCCAATCTACCCGGCTATGACGCGATGCAGTTCGCCAGCGACATGCTCAATCTCGAAATCAAGGTTGAGAATGGCGAGCGGATTCCTGAAAAAGGCGGATTTGTTCTCGTCAGCAATCACCCGACCGGCATCGCCGACGGCGTCGCGGTGTTCGATCTGCTGAAAGTACGCCGTCCCGACATGATGATCTATGCGAATCGCGACGCGCTTCGCGTCAATCCGCGTTACGTGGAGATCATCATCCCGGTCGAGTGGCGCGACGAATTCAAGAGCAAGCTGAAAGCGCGCGAAACGCTGCGCCTGACCAATCATGCGGTCAAGGAAGGCAAGGCGACCGTTCTGTTCCCGTCGGGCCGCATCGCCTACTGGGAGAACGGCAAGCTCAACGAGCGCCCATGGAAACCGTCCGCCGTCGGCCTTGCGCGCAAGTACAACATGCCGATCCTTCCGGTGCATATGTCGGCCCGCAATTCCGGCCTGTTCTACTGGCTGTCGCGCTGGTCGACGGAACTGCGCGATATGACCGTGTTCCACGAAGTGCTCAACAAGAAGAGCAAGACCTTCAATTTCAAGATCGGTCACCTCATCCAGCCCGATGAGCTCGACGGCGATCCGGCGGAAGTCACCAAGGCGCTCGAACGCCATTGCGTACACGGTCTGCCCGAAGACGCAGGCCGTCGATTCAAACTCGAATCCTGACGGACGCCCCCGATTTCCATGTATCTGAGATCGATGCGCGCCGAACATTACCGGTCGTTGCGGGCGATTCGCATGGATCTTGGACCGGTCAACCTCTTCGTCGGGGCGAACGGCGCCGGAAAGTCCAATCTCTATCGCGCCCTGCAACTGATCAAGGCCGCGGCTGATGGACAGCTCGCCCACGAGATCGCCGCAGAGGGCGGAATCTATTCGGCCTACTGGAGCGGCGACACGCCGAAGCACAAGAAGGCGCGGATCAGGCTTTCGGCCGAAATCGTCGATGAGGAACGCGGCGTTGTCTACACCTACGAGGTCGAATGCGGTTTCCGCCCTCCCAAGGCGGCGGCGGGCTTCACCCACGAAGCGCAGGTCAAGGCGGAGCAGCTCAGCGTCGACACAGGGCGCCGACCGCATGTGATGATGCGCCGCGAGCGCGCCCACATTTCAGTGCGCAATGCGGACGGCCGCATGGAAGATTATCCGGACGCTCCGCTGGTCTCGGAAACGGCGCTGTTCCTTCTGGGCGACGCCGGCCATTATCCGGAAATCAGCACGGTGCGCCACACGCTCGGACAATGGCGCTTCTACCACGGATTCAGGACCGACGCAGGTTCACCGCTTCGCCAGCCCTGCCGGCCGGTGACCGCGCCGATGCTCGACGAGGACGGCGCCAATCTCGCGGCCGTCTTCGCAACGCTCGCCCACACAAGGCAGGACACGATCGATCTCGACCGCGCCGTCTACGACGCCTTCGGCGGCGCAGCCCTGTCTGTGCCCGAACCGGACGAGACGGCGGAGTTCGGACTTGTCGTTCCGGATTTCCCGCACCGGATATTCAAGCCACGGGAGCTGTCGGACGGCCAGATCCGTTTTCTCGCGCTGGCGGCGGCGCTGCTGTCCTATCGGCGACCCAGATTTATTGCGCTGAACGAACCGGAGGCGAGCCTTCATCCCGATATGCTGCCGGCGCTCGCCGCCATGATCGGGCGCGCCTCGGCAGACAGCCAGGTCTGGGTGGTGACCCATTCGACCGTTCTCGCAGAGGCCATCACCGAGCGCTGCGGCGCGCGTGCGCGGACAGTCATACGCCGTGACGGCGCAACGGATATCGAAGGCCTGTCGATTACCGGCGAAATGCGCGACGAGGAAGATTAGGCGACGGGTTGTCGCGGTTCATCAACCGTGTTCAGAACAAAAAAAGAACATTATTGCTGCGGTTCAGGGCGTTTTGTGCTATCATACACCTTACAAGCGATCGTGTGAAAAGCCGGCGGGACTGGTTGATCTCAAGCGAAAAGCGGGATTCCCGAAACAAAGCCAAATCGCACGAGAGATGAAAAAGCCTGATTCCCGAAACGAAGCCAGACTTGCTTGAAGAGCTCGAAACCCCGGATTCCCGAAACAAAGCCAGATTTGGCCATATAGTGCAGATATTATAAATTATTCAATAAAAACAATTGTTTATGTATTAGCGTCTGCTTTCGATATCGGAGAATCGTCAGGATCCGCGAATGTCTACGTCGCGAATCCCTGTTCGAATAGCGTCAGATCAGCCGATGTTCTGGCCGGTCTTGGCCCAGTCCGCCAGGAAGGCGTCGAGGCCCTTGTCGGTGAGCGGATGCTTGACCAGCGCCTTCAGGATCGCGGGCGGCACGGTCGCGACATCGGCGCCGATCAGCGCTGCGTCCTTGACGTGATTGACGGTGCGGATCGAGGCGGCCAGGATTTCCGTGTCGAAGTCGTAATTGTCGTAGATCGTGCGGATCTCCGAAATCAACTCCATGCCGTCGATGCCCATATCGTCGAGCCGTCCGAGGAAGGGCGAGATGAAGGTCGCGCCGGCCTTGGCGGCAAGCAGCGCCTGATTGGCGGAAAAGCACAGCGTGACATTGGTTTTGTGACCGTCGGAGGTCAGCGCCTTGCAGGCCTTCAGCCCGTCCATGGTGAGCGGCAGCTTGATGCAGATATTGTCGGCGATCTTGGCGAGAAACGCCGCCTGTGTCAGCATTTCCCTGTATTCCGTCGCCGTGACTTCCGCCGAGACCGGTCCGTCCACGATATCGCAGATTTCCTTCGTCACCTCGACGATGTCGCGACCCGATTTCATGATCAGCGACGGATTGGTGGTCACGCCGTCCAGCAGTCCGGTGTCGTTCAGTTCCCGGATTTCGCTGACATCGGCCGTATCGACAAAAAATTTCATGGTTTCCTCGCCTGACAAAGCGGTTTGACTTTTTTGATGGCTTCCCTTTAACCCAATCGCGGGGCAAGGTCACCAGTACAATGAAAGATTCGCGGCAATTGCAGATCGGCCTGCCGGCAACCGAAACCGTGCCGGTCATGGTGCCGGTTCCGACCCCTCGTCCCTATAGCTACGCCGTGCCGGAAGGCATGCAGGCGCGGCCGGGCGACGTGGTGCAGGTGCCGCTCGGGCCGCGCCAGGTCGCCGGCGTTGTCTGGCATGGCGAGACGGACGGCGTGGCCTCTGCAAAGCTGAGGCCGATCACCCAGGTCTTCGACTGTCCGGCGATATCGGAGGAGATGCGCCGTTTCATCGACTGGGTTGCAGCCTACACGCTGTCCCCGCCGGGCATGGTCGCGCGCATGGCCCTGCGGGCGCCCGCGGCGCTTGAGCCTGAGCCGCCGGAAAAGGGGTTGCGTTTGACAGAGAGCCGGCCGGAGCGGATGACGGCGGCGCGCGAACGGGTGATCGAAATGGCGGGCGACGGTTTTGCCTGGACCAAAACCGGGCTCGCCCACGCCGCCGGCGTAAGCGCCAGCGTCGTCGAGGGCCTGGTGAAGCAGAACGTGCTGGAAACCGTTCTCATTCCGCCCCGGCCGGTCGTCGCCGAGCCGGATGTCGGCTACGCCGAGCCGAAACTCAGCCCCGCACAGCGTTCCGCCGTCGAAGAGCTCGTCGAATTCGTCGCAGCTAGTCCGCCGAAAACCACGCTCATCGACGGCGTCACCGGATCGGGCAAGACCGAGGTTTATTTCGAGGCGGTGGCCGATCGCCTCGCGGCGGACCGTCAGGTCCTTATCCTCCTGCCCGAAATAGCCCTGACCGCCACCTTCCTCGAACGTTTCGAGGCGCGATTCGGCAGCCGTCCGGCCGAATGGCATTCCGACGTGACCCCCCGCATGCGTGAAAAGGTCTGGAGACAGGTCGCAAGCGGCGAGATCCGGGCAGTGGCCGGCGCCCGTTCTGCATTGTTTCTGCCGTTTCGTGAACTCGGACTGATCGTCGTCGACGAGGAGCACGACACCGCCTACAAGCAGGAGGACCGCGTTCACTACAACGCCCGTGACATGGCCGTGGTGCGCGGGCATCTCGGCCGCTTTCCCGTGGTGCTCGCCTCGGCGACCCCGTCGATCGAAAGCCGGGTCAATGCGGATACGGGCAAATATCATCATATCCGGCTGCCGGAACGCTTCGGAGGGGCGGCCTTGCCGGATATCGATTGCATCGACATGCGTCGCCACCCTCCGGAACGCGGCGGTTTTCTCTCGCCCGTGCTCATCGGTGAAATCCGGCAGACGCTCGAGCGGGAAGAACAGTCGCTGCTGTTCCTCAATCGGCGCGGCTACGCGCCGCTGACGCTATGCCGGGTTTGCGGTCATCGTTTTGAATGCCCAAACTGCTCGGCCTGGCTCGTCGAGCACCGGTTTCGCGGTCAGCTGCAGTGTCATCATTGCGGCCATCACGAACCGGCGCCCGAGGCCTGTCCCGAATGCGGCGCGCTCGACCATCTGGTTGCTTGCGGTCCCGGCGTCGAGCGGATCGCGGAAGAAGTCGACCGGCATTTTCCGGACGCCCGCACCATCGTGCTGTCCTCCGACATGCTGGGGGGGGTGAAGCGGCTGCGCCTGGAGCTTGAGGCGATCGCCAATGGCGAGGCGGATATCGTCATCGGCACGCAGCTTGTCGCCAAGGGTCACAATTTTCCGCTTATGACGCTGGTCGGGATCGTCGATGCGGATCTGGGTCTCGGCAATGGCGACCCGCGCGCCGCCGAGCGGACCTTCCAGCTTCTGTCGCAGGTCTCGGGGCGCGCGGGCCGCAGTGGTCTCGCGAGCCGCGCTTTCCTGCAGACCTATCAGCCACAGCATCCGGTGATCTCCGCCATCGTGTCCGGTGATCCGGAAACCTTCTATGAACGCGAGATCGCCGAGCGGGAAAGAGCGGGCCTGCCGCCATTCGGCCGGCTTGCCGCGCTCATTGTCTCGGCCGCGCACCGGAGCGAGGCGGAAAATCATGCGCGGGACCTGCGCCGCGCCGCGCCTGGCCTGGCCGACATTCGCGTGCTCGGTCCGGCCGAAGCGCCGCTGGCGCTGGTCCGTGGGCGCTATCGCTACCGGCTGCTTGTCCACGGACGCAAGCAGTCGGATATTCAATCCTATGTCGCCCGGATGATCGAAGCCGGACCAAAGCCGCGCGGCTCGGTCCGGGTGCAGATCGATATCGATCCGCAGAGTTTTCTGTAATTGCGCTATTGTCGCGACGGAGCGATTCGCGTTCGCGGCAGGAGGGTCACCATGATCGAATTTCCCTATCCCACATCGACCGGCGAGGCACTGGCCTTTGCAAGCGCTGCGGCGACGGCGCTGTTGGGACTCATGGTGTTCGTTCTGCCGCGGCTTACGTTGCGTGCAATGGGAATCGGAACCGTCGCGGGCCGGGATGACGCGGTCGCCGAGATCCGGTCGGTCATGGCCGGTTTTCTGCTGGCTGGCGGTATTGGCTCAATCATGTTCGCGCAGCCCTTCGTCTATCTGGTGCTCGGCGCGTCCTGGGCGATCACGGTGCTCGGACGCGTCGTGACTGCTGTCGTAGACCGGGGTTTGTCGCGGATCCAGGTGTTGCAGACAGTGATCGAGCTGCTTCTGGCGGCAGGGCCGCTGGCCTATGTCTTCCAGCTCGTCTAAGCTTGCGCAATTCTGCATGGCTGGCGTGTCGAATACGCCGTGAAGGCCTGTTGAATTTTCGGATTTCGATCAGCATATCAATAATGTATTCAGACAGCCAATGCCAAGCCTGTCGACCTGACACGACTGCCTGATGAACTCGAACAAAGAGGAATTCAGTCATGAAACGCTCAACAATACTATCAGCAATCGCCGGCTGCACGCTGATCGCAGCCACCGCCGTTCCACTGGCAAGCGCCAATGCAGCGCCTCCCCCTCCGCCGCATCATGGCGCCGTGGTCGTCGTCCTGCCGCATCAGCCGGCTCCTCCGCCCCCGCCTCCGCCGCATGGTCATCCGACGGTCATCGTGGTCAAGGCTCCGCATAACCCGCCCCCTCCGCCTCCACATCCGGTCTATTGACCGCTCAAAGCCAAAAGCGGAGAGTATGAAACAATGGCTGTCGCATCCGCGGCGGCCATTTTCCTTGAAAGGCCCTGAACCGCCGCATTTCCGGCGTTTGCGGTTTTTGCCAGCGTTGAGCGACTCTTTTGTCCACGCTCATCCAAAAGCATGTGTCAAAGCGTGTTGCGACTCCCACATAGCTATGCTAGACGAGGCTCGAATTTCCGGCGGGGCATTGTGGAAACTCAATTCGCGCCGGAAAAAATCGAAACAAATTCAAAGATTTGCAGAATCTCAGGATTCTGATTCCATATCTTCGAATTCAGTTCAGAGATAATTGTGCCCGTGGCAGACACAACTTCGCTCATATCCGGTGTTGCGCAACGCTATGCATCATCGCTTTTCGAGCTGGCATTGGAAGGAAAATCCGAACAAGCCGTTGGTGACGAACTGACCCGTCTCGAGACCATGATTAGCGAGAGCGAGGACTTTCGCCGGCTGATCGAAAGCCCGGTCTTCTCCGCAGAGGAGCAGTTCAAGGCCATCTCGGCCATCGCCGAAAAGGCGGAATTCCAGGGTCTGGTCGGAAACTTCCTGCGCGTCGTTGCGCGCAATCGCCGGCTTTTCGCCATTCCGGGCATTATCCGGGCCTACCGCGCCATTGCCGCAAAGCATCGCGGCGAAGTTTCGGCGGAGGTCGTCTCCGCCCGCAAGCTGACGGCGGCCCAGGAAAAAGAACTTGCGGAAGCGCTGAAAAGCGTGACCGGAAAAGACGTGGCAGCCAATGTCACCGTCGACCCGTCGATCCTCGGCGGTCTGATCGTCAAGATCGGGTCGCGTCAGATTGACACATCCATTCGAACAAAACTCTCCACCCTTAAGCTTGCACTGAAAGAGGTCGGCTGATGGACATCCGCGCCGCGGAAATCTCCGCAATTCTAAAAGATCAAATCAAAAACTTTGGCCAGGAAGCGGAAGTTTCCGAAGTCGGACAGGTTCTGTCCGTCGGCGACGGCATTGCCCGCGTCTACGGTCTGGACAACGTCCAGGCCGGCGAGATGGTGGAATTCCCCGGTGGAATTCGCGGCATGGCGCTCAATCTCGAAGTCGACAATGTCGGCGTCGTGCTGTTCGGTTCCGACCGCGACATCAAGGAAGGCGACACCGTCAAGCGGACCGGCGCCATCGTTGACGTTCCCGTCGGCAAGGAATTACTCGGCCGCGTGGTCGACGCCCTCGGCAACCCGATCGACGGCAAGGGTCCGATCAAGGCGACCCAGCGTTCGCGCGTCGACGTCAAGGCGCCTGGCATCATTCCGCGCCGCTCGGTGCATGAGCCGATGTCGACCGGACTGAAAGCCATCGACGCGCTGATCCCGATCGGCCGCGGCCAGCGCGAGCTCGTTATCGGCGACCGCCAGACCGGCAAGACCGCCATCATTCTGGACACTTTCCTCAACCAGAAGCCGATCCACGACAACGGTCCGGAAGAAGACAAGCTCTACTGCGTCTACGTCGCTGTCGGCCAGAAGCGCTCCACCGTCGCGCAGTTCGTGAAGGTTCTCGAAGAGCGCGGCGCGCTTGAATATTCGATCATCGTCGCCGCGACCGCTTCCGATCCTGCTCCGATGCAGTTCCTGGCGCCTTTCGCCGGCTGCGCGATCGGCGAATACTTCCGCGACAACGGTATGCACGCCCTGATCGGCTACGATGATTTGTCCAAGCAGGCTGTCGCCTATCGCCAGATGTCACTGCTGCTCCGTCGTCCGCCGGGCCGCGAAGCCTATCCGGGCGACGTCTTCTATCTCCATTCGCGCCTGCTCGAACGCGCCGCGAAGCTCAACGCCGACAACGGCTCCGGTTCGCTGACGGCCCTGCCGGTCATCGAAACCCAGGGCAACGACGTGTCGGCGTTTATTCCGACCAACGTGATCTCCATCACCGATGGCCAGATCTTCCTGGAAACGGACCTGTTCTATCAGGGCATCCGTCCGGCGGTGAACGTCGGTCTGTCCGTGTCCCGCGTGGGTTCGTCCGCGCAGATCAAGGCGATGAAACAGGTCGCCGGATCGATCAAGGGCGAACTGGCGCAGTATCGCGAGATGGCGGCCTTCGCCCAGTTCGGCTCCGACCTCGACGCCGCGACCCAGCGTCTGCTCAATCGCGGCGCGCGTCTGACCGAACTGCTCAAGCAGCCGCAGTTCTCGCCGCTCAAGACGGAAGAGCAGGTGGCTGTGATCTTCGCCGGAGTGAGAGGCTATCTCGACAAGCTTCCGCTCAACCAGGTCAGCAGCTTCGAGCAGGGTCTTCTGTCCCACATGCGTGGCGACGGCAAGGACGTGCTTGAAGCCATTCGCACCGAAAAGGCGCTGACCGACGAAATCACCGAAAAGCTCAAGGCAGCAATCGATGATTTTGCCAAATCCTTCGCCTGAACGATAGCCGACGGCTGAACAACGAGAACGGACGGATAACGGATGCCTTCACTCAAGGATCTGAGAAACCGGATAGCCTCGGTCAAGGCGACGCAGAAGATCACCAAGGCGATGCAGATGGTCGCCGCGGCGAAGCTGCGTCGCGCCCAGGAAGCGGCCGAAGCCGCGCGTCCCTATTCCCAGCGCATGGGTTCTGTGCTCGCCAACATCGCGAATGCAGTGTCGGACGGGGATGACACGCCGCGGCTGATGACGGGAACCGGAAGCGACCAGACCCATCTCCTGGTGGTTTGCACGGCCGAACGCGGCCTCTGCGGAGGCTTCAACTCGCAGATCGCGAGACTGGCGCGCGAGCACGCCCGCTCCCTGATTGCCGACGGCAAGGAGGTCAAGATCCTCTGTGTCGGCAAGAAGGGCTACGACATTCTGCGCCGCGACCTTGGTTCGCATATCATCGACCGCGTCGATCTGCGCGAAGTCAAGAATATCGGCTTTGTCAACGCAGACGAGATCGCCCGCAAGGTGATCGGGCTGTTCGACGAAGGCGCGTTCGATGTCTGCACCCTTTTCTATTCCGAGTTCAAGTCGGTCATCAGCCAGATACCGACCGCCCAGCAGCTCATTCCGGCGAGCCCCGCCGGCGAGAGCGACGATGCGGATCAGGACGCGTCGGCTGTCTACGACTACGAGCCGGACGCCGGATCGATCCTCAATGATCTGATACCGCGCAACATCGCCGTGCAGATTTTCGGCGCGTTGCTGGAAAACAATGCGTCCGAGCAGGGCGCGCGCATGTCCGCCATGGACAATGCGACCCGCAACGCCGGTGAGATGATCGACAAGCTGACGCTGAGCTACAACCGCCAGCGCCAGGCGCAGATCACCAAGGAACTGATTGAAATCATTTCGGGCGCCGAGGCGCTCTGAGACTCTTGAATGAGGTAGTACGATTATGGCCAAGGCAACCACAAAAGCCGGTGTAACCGGCACCGTGACGCAGGTGATCGGCGCTGTCGTCGACGTCGCGTTCGAAGACCATCTTCCGGCGATCCTGAACGCACTGGAAACCGACAACCACGGCGTTCGCCTGGTCCTCGAGGTCGCGCAGCATCTCGGCGAGAACACCGTCCGCACCATCGCGATGGACTCCACCGAAGGTCTGGTCCGCGGTCAGCAGGTCGTGGACCTGGGTCAGCCGATCGCTGTTCCGGTTGGTCCCGAGACACTCGGCCGCATCATGAACGTCATCGGCGAGCCGATTGACGAGGCAGGCCCGGTCAAGACCTCCGACACCCGCGCCATCCACCAGGAAGCTCCGGCCTATGTCGATCAGTCGACGGAAGCTGAAATCCTGGTCACCGGCATCAAGGTCGTTGATCTGCTGGCGCCTTACGCAAGGGGCGGAAAGATCGGCCTGTTCGGCGGCGCCGGCGTGGGCAAGACGGTTCTCATCCAGGAACTGATCAACAACGTCGCCAAGGCGCACGGCGGTTACTCCGTCTTCGCAGGCGTTGGCGAGCGCACCCGTGAAGGCAACGACCTTTACTGGGAAATGATTGAATCCGGCGTGAACAAGGATCCGAAGGAAAACGACGGATCCGTCGAGGGTTCGAAATGCGCCCTGGTCTTCGGCCAGATGAACGAGCCGCCCGGCGCCCGCGCCCGCGTTGCGCTTTCGGGTCTGACAATCGCTGAACATTTCCGTGACGAAGGTCAGGACGTGCTGTTCTTCGTCGACAACATCTTCCGCTTCACCCAGGCGGGTTCCGAAGTGTCCGCGCTTCTCGGCCGTATTCCTTCGGCCGTGGGTTACCAGCCCACGCTGGCGACCGACATGGGCGTTATGCAGGAGCGCATCACCACCACCCACAAGGGATCGATCACCTCCGTGCAGGCCGTATACGTTCCGGCCGACGACTTGACCGACCCGGCGCCTGCGACCTCCTTTGCCCACCTGGACGCAACGACGGTTCTCAACCGTGCGATCTCGGAAAAGGGCATCTATCCGGCCGTGGATCCGCTCGACTCCACGTCGCGCATGCTCGACCCGATGATCGTTGGCCAGGAACACTATGACATTGCCCGCCAGGTGCAGTCGATCCTGCAGCGCTACAAGTCGCTTCAGGACATCATCGCCATCCTGGGCATGGACGAACTGTCCGAAGAAGACAAGATGACGGTTGCCCGCGCCCGCAAGATCGAGCGCTTCCTGTCGCAGCCCTTCTTCGTCGCCGAAGTGTTCACCGGTTCGCCGGGTCAGTTCGTCGACATCGAAGACACGATCAAGAGCTTCAAGGGCCTCGTCGAAGGCGAGTACGACCATCTGCCGGAAGCTGCCTTCTACATGGTCGGCGGCATCGACATGGCCGTCGAAAAGGCACAGAAGCTCGCTGCGGAAGCAGCCTGATTGATGCGGCGACGGGGTCCGGCAATGACCCGGCCGCCACGACCGAACGGGAAATGACGTCCGATGGCTGACAGTTTCAATTTCGAGCTCGTATCTCCGGAGCAGTTGCTGCTTTCGGAAGCCGTGTCGCAGGTGATAATACCGGGCACCGACGGTGAAATGACCGTCATGGCTCATCACGCGCCGACGATGACGACGATCAAGCCGGGAATCGTCTCGGTGACGACCGATTCCGGAGAGAACCAGCGCTACGTCGTCTTTGGCGGTTTCGCCGACATCCTGCTCGACGGCTGCACGCTGCTTGCCGAATCCGCTGTGCGGGTCGAGGACATCGACAATGAAGCCCTGAAGCAGCGCATTCAGGACACGCGCGAAGACCTGGCGGACGCCAAGACCGATGCGGACAAAACACGAATCGCCGAGCACCTCGATCATCTCGAAACGCTGCAGAACGCCGTCTAGGCCGGTGCAAAAGAAGCTGACTTTCTAGGCGGGCTCGTGGCCCGCCTTTTGTTTGTGAACCGCAGTGTCCGACCATGACCCGGCAACAGGCGAAACCGCGAAGCTTTTGGCCGACGCTGCTGGTCGCCTTTCTGTTTTATCTGCCGGCCGCCCTGTTGTGGATCGGAAGACCAGTGGCTGGCGTCGTCGCTTCGATTATCCAGTGCCTGGTCTACATCGCAATCATTCGTTACCTCATGTGGCTGATTTCGAGCGATATGGCCTTGGAACAGATAGTGTATTGGTACGGCCCGGTCATGTTCGGCGGCTTTGTCTATTTCCTCTTCTCCATCGAGATCCCGTTGCGCCTGCGCCTGCGTTCCCTCCCTCAAACGCGTCTTTCGGAACTTCCCTATGTGATCGGTATCGGCGTTGTTCCTTCCTATCTGGTCGCAATGATTCTGGTGTATTTCCAGTAGAGATCGCTCATACTCCAGATTTCCTTCAGCCAATCGCCAAGGTCATGCTTATGATCTGCCATGGCCGTGTCGGCCTTGATTCGAGGAGAGTTTCATGACCGCAGACAACGTCATTTTCATTCAGCCGCTGGTCGCGCTGATCGCCGGGATCATCATTCTGATCGCGCCGCGCACGCTCAACTATATCGTGGCGGCCTATCTCATCATCTTTGGCCTGACCGGCCTTTATCCGCATCTGTTTGGTTAGAGCAGCGGGCGATTAGTATGCAACGCATCCTGTTGATCTGAAGTAGTTCCAGCATTCTTGCGGTGTGAACAGGCTGCAGACATGTCCGACGGCCTTCCAAAGGTCTTCATATGTTCGAGCTTTCGCCT